>CAXUBD010000118.1:0-8631 GCA_964249225.1 uncultured Verrucomicrobiota bacterium
GCGCGCGGACGGAGAACGTCAGCGGCAACGCGATGAGTGTTATTGCGATTATTTTTTTCATAGTTTTTTCCTTTCTAGTTTTCAATCCGCAGGTATTTGGTGGTTGGGTTCAAAATTGTTCCGTCAATCGTTTGTTCGGGGATCGGAATGGCATACAGACTGACATTTTCAGTCAGCGTCTTTTGCTCCTGCTGTTGATGAATCAGAATCCAGTATTGTTGCTTCACCGCGTCGCTGCGGCCTTTGTCATAACCAGCGTTGTAGGCGTTGGTCGCTTGCTTCCCTGCGAGATAAAAACCGCCTTCGCTTAACAACACGCCGCCCGCCGCTCCTGCGGCGGTAATTCCTGGGTTGCCATTGGAAAGTTCGTTTGCCAATGCGCCGCCGCCCGCTCCGGCGGCCATGTCGGTGACGGGCCGGACCGCCGCGCATCCGGCCACAAATATCGGAACGAGAAAAACGGAAATGAGATAATACGGTTTCATGCTGTCTCCAATGGTTGTGATTTGCGTGAGAAAGTGAAAATGCCCTCGATGATGTTGTTTGCGCCGCGCAGTTCCTTCGCGCGTTTCTCGAAATGCTCCCCGCTCGAACTGGAGCAATACAACATTTCGGGCGAAGTGAAATTGTAGGCCGTCCCGCAAATCGGACGATTCGAGTCAACGTGCAAATAAGTGAACGCGGAGTATTTCTCACCGGCCTGATGGTCGGGCAGCGTGTAATTCATGATCGTGTGCTTGGTGATTTCGGGAATGGCGATGTCATGCGCGATGTCGTCCAGATCGGCGCGGTCGTTTTGGCGCATCAAGAAAAATTGGCGGCTGTTCCCGAAAACCGCGCTGCGAATGCGGCTTTGTTTGAAACGCGCATATTGCTGGACGATGGAAATGTTCCAGCAATTGAATTTACGAAGTTGCGCGTAACTCTCTTTTACGATTTCTTCGCCGCCCGGTATGTCGAGGAAGCGGGCGACTTCCTCATAGACATTCCGTTTCCGCAAAGCACGGGGCAAAGTGATGATGTGTTTGCGCGCGTGATTGGTGATGAGAAAACCTGCGGCGGCTCGCAATTCCTTCGCCGAGTCGGGGATGTAGCCCAATTCAAAATGAGCAATCTTGCCGGTGAGAGACAGATTGCTCGCGCCGTCAAACAATGCGCCGTAGTTGCCGTCTCTGCACCACGGCAACAACAGTGTTGAAATTTCAATAATCTGGTCACGCTCCGCGCCGCTCGCGTCCAGCGACATTAACTCCTGCAACATCCGATGCGTCGGATACTCGTCGGTTTTGAAATACGCGAAGGCAATGTTGCGGACTTCTTTGACGGTGTTCGGGTCTTTCAAAAATTTCAGAACTTCGCCTTCGGATAATTTTTGCTCGAATGTTCGTGCTTCATTTTCATTCGATTTGAGCCAGTCTCGAAAATCGGCAAACGCCTCCAGCATCGTCGCGCCCGGCGGCATTTTCTCTTTGCGATAGTGAGTCAGCGCACACGCGCGGCGCGCAACTTCCATCATTTGTTTTTCGTTTTTGCGCGTCCAATCCTGAAAGACATCCTCGTAAAGCAGATTGATGTATTTGGCGATTTGCGCCTGACGGAGCATTTGTTTGTCTTCACTCTGACTCAAACCAACCATGCGGGCGACGAGCGCGGTGGCCGACGCGAGATGATCCGGCGTCAACGGCAGTCCCTTCGTGTCGAGATAATTGATGGTGATGTCGCCGTCCGGCTGAATCACAATCGGCTTGGCCTCCGGCTCAACCGTCTGCGTATAGATGCCGTAGGAAAGCCCTTCTTCGATGATAACGGTGTAGGCGAAATAATTTTCGGTCTGCGAAAGCAGGTCGCAATTCGTCACTGACTTTCCCGCTCCGCTCATGCCAAGCAATACCGCGTGCTGCGGTGATTGATTGCCCGCCGAGCCGGAAAAAGTTTTGATGCCGACAAGATTTTGATTCGGGCCTTCGTAAATCGCTTCCGCCGAATCAAGGTGGCCGGTGAATGTGGACGCAATCGGCAGCATATCGGCGATGTAGCGATTCTCGCCGTAAAGTTTCCGTGCGTGGTATTTGCTCCACGCCCAGCCCGGCCATGTTTGGTAAAACAATTTTTTGGAAGTGCTTGGCAGAGTGCTTTCGGAATACTGCGCCGAGTTCATGGAATTGATGGCGTTCTTGATGGCCGTCGTCTTGGCAATCAGCCCTTCCTTGCTTTTGTCCCATGTCCGAATCGCAAACAGAACTTTGAAGGGGAACGTATGCCCTTGCATGAGCGCGGCAATTTTCTTTTGCTTTTTGTCCATCACGGTCAGAAGCGAAAGTTTGTTTTCGCTCGCGTAATCGCCCGCGATGCGGTCGTGTTCCTTTTCCTCCTTGTGGATTTCCTTGCGGACGGAGAGCGGGTCGAGGTTCACCGTGATCGTGTAATCAAGCAAGCGCAGTCCGGTGAGCCGGTTGATGATTCCGGGGTAAGTCATTTTCGGCCAGCGCGACAGCACGATGATGGAATGATAACGCCCATCCATGAAGAATCCGAAATCGGCCTGCCCTGCTCCCTCGCTGTGCCAGCAATTTTCCTGAATGGAAAGTTGCGGATCAAAACCGTCAATCGGGTCGTAGTCGAACCGTTCCGAGAGCGACGGATTGAGAAAAGTTTTGAGATGCCGGAAATGATCGGCATCTTTCATCGGGATTATGCGCGCTCCCTGTCCGGCAAAAATGTCCGTCAACATCTCGTGCGTATGCTCAAACTCCGATTGTAATTGTCCCAAAAGCTGATTGTAGTATTCCGTGAGTGCGGCGGCGGATTTGATGCCTTTGGCGGACGTTTCGATTTTCCGAGACAGATAAAAAACAAGACGCTGCCGCCGTAAGCGGCGTTCGGTCATCAGCCGCCAATACCGCTCAAAGCGTTCGTTGCGCGTCCGGCGCGTCCAGAGGTTTGCCGATTTTTGAGTTTCCTCGTGATACCGCAATAATTCGGAGCGGTAGTCAGAATCGCAGTAGTATTGGATTTGCAAACGCTGTTGTTCGGTGAGTGATGACAGCAACAATGAAAGCTGCTCTTGAAATTGATTCAGTTCGGACACTTGCGCGTTAATCATGTCGGGCGGCTCAAAGATGAATCCTTTTGAGACGTAGCCGCCTTCGCTCAATGAGTTGAAAACAATCAAGTCATTGACGAAATATCCGTTTGGTGATTGCTCAAACATGATTCCGATGGTTGCGCCCGGTCGAAGGCGTGGTGGTTGATAACGAGTTTTTTTGACTCATGCCCCGATAAAGCCGAAGCCGCATGGGTCGTTTAGCGATGAGATCAAGGGCAATGCGGCTTGATGATTGCGGACGGTTGCCTAATGATGCCTTCATCGCCTCTCGGACAAACATCACGCCGCAATAAAGCAGGTCTTGGATTACCGGACTGTGTTCGGGATTGATCGCGCAGCGGTGGACAGTTTTCCAGACAGCATCAACTTTTGGATATTTCATGGCGTAATGGGTGTTTGGTTTGCTTTTGCAAATCGGGACTGAAGCCAGAGCCGTTCAACCAGTAGTCGAGACAATCAATGTCGTAACCGGGTGGTTTTCCCTGACGGAAAACGAAAATGTAAATGACGCAAAGCGTCAGCGGCACAGCCGCTATGATGAGCGAAACAAGGAAGCTCATTTTCAATGCGCTGAAACAAACGAGCAGCACCATGACGAACGCGAACGCGCCGCCGGCCATGAACCAGAACAAGTCCCCTTCCAATCCCCACGTCCGGCCTTTGGAATCGTCGGCGGCGTTCGTGTCCGTGAATTTGATTTGCTCTTTCAATTGAATGTCCCCACGTCAACGGTTGAACTGCCGATGCCGAAAGCGGTGAACAACGCTTTCACGATGACGGGCGCGCCCGCGATGATGAGTCCGCCGATGATTGAAAGTTTTCCCGCGTCGGTATCGCCGCGCCGGATGGCGAAGCCGCCGCCGATGACACAGAGCGTTCCGAAGAGAAAACCAATGAGCATGACGATGCCCAAAGCCGATGAAGCGCCCGATGAAAGGCTGCCTGATGTTTGCGCCAAGATGGGATTGAATCCCGCCAGTGAGATTTGAAATACATTTTTCATACTCCCTGTTTTACTATCTTTAGCCGTGTCAGGTTGTGATGATTTCATCACAACTTTTCTCCGGCGTTCTGGCAGGGTCGAGAAATGGAAAATCCAACAGAGACAACGGAAAATCTCGCTCCGGCACTTCACTTGAAGCTGCAAGCCCTCGAAAAAATTTTAGGCCAGCGCATTCGCGGACAGAATCATGTCATCCCGCGAGTGGTTTCCGTTCTGCAACGCGGCGAACTTGGGTTGACCAAGCCGACCCGACCGCGCGGCAGTTTTATGTTTCTCGGCCCAACTGGTGTCGGCAAAACCGAAATCACGCTGGCGTTCACGGAATTTCTTTTCGGGCCGGATAAGCTTTTTCGTTTCGATATGAGCGAATACCAAACGCAAGAATCCCTGGGTGTTCTGCTCGGTGCGCGTTTGGGCGAGCGCGGCACGTTGGGAATGGCTTATGACAAATCCCCCTCTGGCACATTGCTCTTTGACGAAATTGAAAAGGCGCATCCTCGCGTGTTGGATGTCTTTCTGCAAATCTTGGATGCGGCGCGGGTGACAATGGCGAGCGGTGACACGCTGGATTTTTCCAAGCATTATGTTGTTCTGACTTCAAACATCGGCGCGGCGGAAATTTTGCACATTCAACATTCGACTCACGCGACGATGGAGCGGCACGTTTTGACGCGGGCGCAACAATCCTTGCGGCCTGAAATGTTTGCCCGCATTACCGAAAAACTGGTTTTCAATCGCCTGACTTACGACGACCAGATTGAAATTGCCAATTTGCTCCTGACAAATGAATTGAAGTTTTTGCGTGAAAAGGGTTACGCGCTGACACCGACTGAATCCGTCCTTTCGTTTTTAGTGCGACGCGGTTTTCATCCTAAACTCGGCGCCCGTCCAATGCGGGACGCGATTGAAAAACTGGTCGGCGATGCCGTCTCAACCGATTTGCTTACGGGCGGAAACTCCTGCGGTCAACTTGTGGTCGAGGAAAGTTTTTTGAGCGTTCGGAAATAATTTGCGAAGCCTTAATCAAGCAGTAGGAACAAATGGCTCTCGCCGCGATCCAGTTCGGGGGAATATCCAATTGAGCCTTCAGGACAAAAATCAACCGAACCTTCTCGTTTCTTACACCAATGAAATATCATCTTTCTTGACTTGGCATCTTGCGGAAGTTTTGCAATAAGCTTTCCCGTGCGATGGATTTTTCTACCTCGTTTCTTGCGAATCTGGACGGCAATAATTTCTACCACGCCCAAATCATAAATCTCTTTTACAAAGCGAATCGAATCATGGTTTGTTTTGCATCCGCCGACAGTTCGTTTGTCCTCTGAACTACCGCCTTTGAGCCACTTCAAAACTTCCAATTTATTTCGGCCACTCAAAAGGCGGTGAATGAGTTGCTCATGTTCGCAATTTTTTATTTTTATATGATAGCACATTACGATAGCAGTGTGGTGAGAACCATAAAACTCTTACGAGAACAAGTCGGCCATTTGTTACGATGTAAAAAGATTTGCAACATTCAAAACGGCCAATTGATGCCAATGGAAAAATAGAGTTGCCCGCTTAAATCCAATTGCCCTTCTCTACCTGCATGACTAAAACCGGCACTGCCCATCGGCATATATTGCGCGCTGACATAAATGTCAGCAGTCTTTCCATCAAAGTCCTGAATATGATACATCAGCGTTCCGTTCACATAACCGCCGAACGTCAAATCGGTCGCTCCGAAACTGCCGGTATTGCGGGCGCTGACACCCCCGGCTGTAATGATTTCGTCGTATTTGTAATCACCAGATACGATGCCAAGTGCAGGGCCAGCACCAAGGGACATACCCACATGGTCGCCCAAATCCCAATAAAACGAAGGCCCTAACCGCAATGTGTAAAGCATCACGTCCAGCGTGCGCGTGCCGGTCACAGTTCCTGTTGAAAATGTCTGGCTGGTCACGGATGAAGGCGTGCTGGAAATGATCGGGCCTTGTCCGCTTGAGCCGCCGCGATAAGGCGCACCGGGCAGGACAAATCCGTGGGCGTCAAAAGTGTAAGTTTGTTGGTTGACTGATGCCGCCATCGGATGACTGTCGGTTATGCTGATGGGCAGCAAACCAAAACCCAATTCCCAACCGACGCGCGCGTGCTTCCAATACCAGAGATTGTCACCATAGGCCATGTCGAATCCGGGAAATGCCCCGCCGCTGTCTTTTGAATTGCCGGTCGTGGAATATGACGTGGTGCTGTGCATCTGCAATGTTTGGTTCGCGGCGTTATATTGTGATGCGTTGTTGTATCCCCAATAACTTGTGTAGCCTCCTGCGTTTCCAGTTTGATCCTCGCGCACATAACCATCGTCATAAATTCCGTTCGCCGCGTTGTTGCCGGGGATGTTGAACAATCCCTTCTCATTGAATTTGGCACTGATGTTCATTCCAACCATCGCTCCGATGCGGAAATGGCGTGTCCAGTCGTCCGTGTCAGAGGGGATTCTGATGAATGCGTTCGAGTCTGGATTGCCATCGAATGTGTCCGACGATGATGAACCTGAAGTCCCTAGCAGCGATTGAGCCGAGACGCACATTGCGAGTCCTGTGAAAGCACAGACCAGACAACCCGCATGGAAGCGGGCGTTTCTCATAAAATGGAAGGGTGGTTGCTGCATGACTTCATGGGTTCAAAAACACACGATAAAAACGCGCACTGCTGTTGGTCGGCGCACTTGTTGTAGCGGGCGGGCCGTAATCAATCCATTGCACTTCGTTGGCGGGAGCCACTATTGACGGCGGCGCAATCATGGCGTTTGAGAACAAAACATTGTCGCTATAAACAACGGTATAAGTCCGGTTGGTAATGGCTTGCCATTCAATCAGCATATTCCCATCGGCTAACTGGACGATGCGGGTGATGTTGAGATTTGTGCTGGTTGACGTTGCTGCTGGCGGAGTCAAACTGGACACAGGCACGGCAAATGCCTGTAACTGTCCATTCGTGAGTGGAAAAGAGCCTCTTGGGAAAAATTGCAAAAGCAAATTCACGCTTTGGTTCGTGCCAAGCGTGGCATTGTAAATTACGAACGGATTGCCGTTGTTCGTGCCAGCGGCATTGAACAGCCGGTTAGTCAATCCGGTCACAACGACTCGCGCGGCTGCAACGGCATTTGTGCCGATGTTTGAAAGCAAAATAGTTTGCTCCGTCAGGCCGTTTTGCAGATTGATGGTCTGCGCGGAATTAGTGACGACGATCAACTGGCCGGAAAGATAATCGGTGACGGTGATGTTGGTGCTGGCCGAATTGTTGGTGCTGTTTGTGTCGAGCAATCCCGTCGCGCCGACGGATGCGGAAAATGTCAGCACACCCGCGTTGGTAGGCTGAACTGTAAATTGAAAATTCGCAGAACCGCCATTCGCCAGCGTTCCCAAGTTGAAGATCAAGTTGCTGGCTGCGACGCTGAAAGCTTGGTTCGGCGAAACGCTTTTCAGTAGAACACCGGGCGGCAAGGTATTGGTCAAAATAACATTGGGCGCGGCACTCGGCCCAAAATTCATCACGGTCACTCCGTAAGTCATCAAATCGTTGGTCACGACGGCTTGGTTAGGGCCGGACATCGCAACACCAAGATCGGCTTGCGCGGTGATAACTTGATTAACAATGTTGGTTGTGGCGGTGTTCGTTACTTGCGTGGAAGAAACGGTGACAGAGTTGGTGAGAAATCCAGTGGCTTGTGGCTGCAAAATTATCGTCATCTGCGCCACATTGCCATTCGTGAATTGGCCGAAAGTGAAAATCAGGCTGGTTGCATTGGTGACGGCTGAATTTGTTCCGTAGCCGCTGCTTGCGCTCACAAATTGAACCGAAGCCGATAGCGTGTTGGTCACAAAGAAATTTGTCAGTAGCAAACCTGTCTTATTGGTCACGCTGATCGTGTAAGTCAGTGAATTATTTACAACAACGGGGTTCGGGGAATTGGTGATGGAAAGGCCAAAGCCCTGCGCCTCGGCTTTTGTGCCAGCGACGATTATTGCGGCGAAAAACACCGCCAACATTCGGAATTTGAAATACTTCATGAAAATCGAACTCCAAAATTAAACGCCGCAAAGGTGCAAAAGTTTTGAGGATTTGGCAATTTCGGTTTTAGCGCGACAACCGCCTATGGCGTTGGCGGCGTTATGTTCACCGTCCTATTTACATCGGCCACTTGGCCGTTCTCCAGTATAACGCGGCTGAAACTGACTTTTGCCGTCAGATTTGTGGTCGTGTAGGGCTGGCTGCTGGTGAAGACAAAATTGAATGTTGTTTCGCCTTTTGGTTCAAGTGCTGGCCGGTCTTTTGTGCCGCCGATCACCCATTTGGTGGCTTGACCGGCCATTTTGCCCTGCTCGTCGAGCAGGAAACAGACGGCGCGAGCCGATTCAATTTTGTTGGTAAAGCTGTTTGTCATTTTCAATTCCACAACAGCTTTTTGGCCGGTGATTTTTGGCGGGGACACGGTAACTGTAAGCTGGGCTTGCACCGTGATGGTGTAAAACAGCGC
>CAXUBD010000119.1:0-2991 GCA_964249225.1 uncultured Verrucomicrobiota bacterium
TTCGTGGCCACCGCGATTTACACCATCGCCCTGCCCTTTTTGCTGTTGATCGGCGGAACGCCTTTGTTCATGCGCTATCTCGTGAAGAATTGCCATCACTTCAGCCGCGCGCTCGCGATTCTCGGCGTAAAAACCATCCGCAGCCGTAATTTTTAATTCCGTGCAAACCCTCGCGCCCAACCCGGCGACCCCATCGAAAGCTTCCGGCAAACCCGTTGCGGAAAATTCCGCGCCGGCCAAAAAAGTTTTGTTGGTTTCCAATCGCGTGATGCACTATCGCGTTTCGGTCTATAATTATTTCTGGCGGCGGTTCCGCGAAAACGGCTGGGACTTTTCGGTTTTCGCCGATAAGTTGCAGCGGCAGAATCAAAATCCGCTGGCTTTTGATTTCAAGGAAATGCCGTTCCGCTTTGGCGATTACAAACGCGAGATTCAAAAATTGAAACCGGACGCCGTCATTCTTTTTTTGCATCTCAAAGATAAAATTCTCTGGCCGCTGGTTCACTGGCTGAAGCTGAAAAAAATCCCCGTGATTTTCTGGACCAAAACGCGGAACCTCGACGACGCGGATAATTTTCTCAAAAATTTTCTGTTCGATTACGTCATGCGCCTGAGCGACGGTTTGATTCTTTACACCGACCCGCTGCTCGCGAACGTTCCGAAAAATTCCCGGCACAAATCATTTGCCGCAAACAACACGGTCAATTCCGAAGATTTTCCTGAAATCACCGAATCGAAGGAAGACATCAAACGCGAACTCGGACTGCCGTTCAAAAAAATCGTTTTGTTCTCCGGTCGCATCGCCGAGGAAGGCAACCGCAAAAAAGTGGATCACTTGATCGAGATTTTTCGCGACCTGCCGCGCGATGACATCGGTTTGGTCATCGTCGGTTCGGGCATGCCGGAAAATTTCAAGCAGCGGCTCAATCCAAAAAACACGCGCTATCTCGGCGAGGTTCACGATCCTGAAAACCGCGCGATCAGCCGCATTTTTAAAATGGCGGACATCTGCTCGATTCCCGGCCATGTCGGACTTGGCCTCAACCAGGCGTTTCATTGGGGCCTGCCGATGGTGACGGAAGAAGGTTTGCAGCCGCCGGAAATTTTTTATCTGCAAAACGGCCGCAACGGTTTCATTGTGCCGGAAGACGACGTGGCGGCGTTGAAAGAAAAATTATTATTTCTGGCGGACAATGAAGCCGTTCTGCAACAATTCTCACAAAACGCGCGGGCGGACATTCGCGAGCACGGTTCGATTGAGGGAATGTTCCAGGGCTTTCAGAAGTGCGTGAATTACGCGACCAAAACCAAGACAGGAAAAATTTAATATGCGGATTTCTATTTTCGGAATGGGCTATGTCGGCTGCGTTTCCGGCGCGTGCCTCGCCGCGCTGGGCCATCGTGTCGTCGGCGTCGAACCCAATCCGGTCAAGGTCAAGCTGATCAATTCCGGTAAAAGTCCGATCGTCGAAAAAGATTTGGACACGCTGCTGGAAAAATCCGTCGGCGACGGACTTTTTTCCGCGACGGAAAACTGGCGCGAAGCCGTTGAAAATTCCGATCTGGCGATCGTTTGCGTCGGTACGCCAAGCCACACGAACGGCAGCATTGATCTGCGTTTTGTCTGGCGCGTCTGCGAGCAGATCGGCCAGGCACTCGCAAATCGCAAAACTTTTTTCACCGTCGTCATCCGCAGCACGGTTTTGCCGGGAACGGTCGAGCAAACGGTCATTCCAGTTTTGGAGGAACATTCAGGCAAAAAAGCCGGCGTGGATTTCGGCGTGTGCATGAACCCGGAATTTTTGCGCGAAGGCACTTCGATCTACGATTTCCATAATCCGCCGAAAACGGTCATCGGCGAATTGAATCCGCAATCCGGCGAGGCGCTCGCGTCGCTCTATCAATCGCTGCCCGGCCCGCTGGTGCGCGTGCCGATTCGCGTGGCGGAAATGGTGAAGTATGTGGACAATACGTTTCACGCGTTGAAAGTTTCCTTCGCCAACGAGATCGGAAATCTGTCGAAGGAACTCGGCGTGGACAGTCATCGCGTGATGGAAATTTTCTGCCTCGACACGAAGTTGAATCTGTCGCCTTATTATTTGAAGCCCGGATTTTCCTTTGGCGGTTCTTGCCTGCCGAAAGATTTGCGCGCGATCACGAGCGAAGCGCGGATGCTCGACGTGACGGTTCCGCTCTTGAATTCCATTTTGGAAAGCAACCGTTTGCAAACTCAAAAAGTCATCAAGAAATTGCTCGACCACAAAGGCAAATCGCTCGGCTTTCTCGGATTGAGTTTCAAAGGCGGCACGGATGATTTGCGCGAAAGTCCGATTGTCGAGGTCATCGAATCCATGATCGGCAAAGGTTTTCAGATAAAAATTTACGACCGCCACGTCTCGCTCGCGAAACTCATGGGCGCGAACAAGGAATATATCGAACGCGAAATTCCGCACATTTCGCGGCTTATGTGCGCGACTTCCGCCGAGCTCATGCAAGCCAGCGACGTCATCATCATCGCCAATCGTGACGAGGAATTTAAAACGGCGCTGGCGCAGGTGCGTCCTAATCAGGCGATCATTGATCTGGTTCGCATCGCCGATTCCAAGCCGGCGAACGCGGAAAGTTATTACGGCATTTGCTGGTAAGTTGGCGACCGCGCGAAATTTAATTTAGAAGTTTTTTTGTTGAACAACATGAACGAAAAAGAAATCGAAAACGCAAAATCATTTATTTTTGAAAGTCTTCAGAAAGTTCAAAAGTGGGTTGAAGATCACGATTACAAAGCTTACGAACCGTTTGACGGCCTGTCGTCCTGGGCGCGGCCGTTCGCGTTTGGCACTGTAATGGGTGATCGTTTATTGATGCAATTGATCCGCCAAAGCCCGGTCAATTTGCGTCCAATTTTCGGAGTCACACCGAAAGAATCCACGAAAGGTCGCGGCTACATGGCGTGGGGTTATTTGATTCTTTACCGCACAACCGGGCGCGAGG
>CAXUBD010000119.1:3001-5070 GCA_964249225.1 uncultured Verrucomicrobiota bacterium
GAATTAAAAACCAAGGCGGTTGAATTGTTGAAATGGCTCGACGCAAACAAAGTGAAACGTTTCGCCAATCACAGTTGGGCGAATCATTTTGATTTTTCCAGCCGCGGCGGACGTTACACGAGCGAAGACCCGATCATCGTCTGGACGAGTCTCATCGGCCAGGCGTATCTCGAAGCTTACGAAATCACCGCCGACAAATGGTTTCTAAAAATCGCCGAAAGCGCGTGCGACTGGATCATGGCGTTGCCGCGCGAAAAAACTCCGACCGGAAATTGCTTGAGCTACATGGCGCATTTGCAGGAATCCATCCACAACGCGAACATGCTCGGCGCGGCGGTGCTCGCGCGCGCGGGAAAATTGAACAGCAATAAAAATTATCTAGAAGTCGCACGCTCGGCGATGGAATACAGCGTGTCGCGCCAGTTGCCCGACGGCTCGTGGTGGTATGGCGAAGAACCGGGCTACGACTGGATAGATAATTTTCACACCGGCTACAATCTCGACAGTTTGAAATGCTATATCGAAAATTACGGCGAAGAAACGACGCGGCCAAATTTGATGAAGGGTTTAGAATTTTACAAAGCGCATTTCTTCGAGGACAGCGGGCGGCCGAAGTATTATCACAACCGTACTTATCCCGTGGATAGTCAGGCGATCTCGCAGGCCATCGAAACGCTCGCTGAATTTTCCGAACTCGATCCGTCCTGTCTCGACCTCGCAGTAAAAGTTGCGCGCTGGACGATTGAAAATATGCAGGACGCCGACGGCCATTTTTATTTCCGGCAATATCCGCTCGGCATCAAGGCCAAGGCGCCGATGCTGCACTGGGCGCAGGCGACCACATTCAAGGCGTTGGCGCGGCTGTTTCAAAAATTGGAAGGACACACGCGTTCATCCGAAACCAAGATTGCGTCACGCGCCTTCGCTCCGACCGCCGGAAAATAAAACTGCCGCGGCTTTCACGCTTGATTTCCAAAATCAAGCCGGACTGCTTCGATGAAAAAATGCATCATCAGTTTGCAGGTCAGTTCGCCCACGCCTTCCGGACAGGTGGGTTACGCCAAATTGGACCGGCTGGAAAGCAGCTTGAAAAAAATAAAATTTTCCGGGGATTTTCTGGCCTGGCGCGGCCATTATCCACCCGGTTCGCCGCTGCATGTGAATACTCCCTTTGGATTCAAGACGTTTTGTTTTAGAGAAGCGCAAAAGGCGGGATACGAAATGGCCTTGTGGCTGGATTCTTCCGCCGTGGCGATCCGGCCTCTCGAACCGCTCTTTGAAATCATCCAGAACCAAGGTTACGCGATGTTCAAAAATCACGATTACATCTGGGGCGAATGGTGCAGCGACGAGGTGTTGGAGCGCGTGGGCATCAGCCGTGAGGAATCATTCACGATTCCGGAAGCAAATGCCGCAGCCCTGGGTTTGAATTTTTCCCATCCCACGTCGTTGAAATTTATTCAGCAATGGCATGAATGGGCTTCCGAAGGTTTTGTTTTTCGCGGCACCAAGGCGACCATCGGTTCCGCTGAAGAGTATGATGCCATCAAGTGGAACACGGATCATAAAATCTCGACCCATCCCCGGGTGAAAGGCCATCGTCACGATCAGACGGCGGCTGGCATATTGGCTCACCAATTGGGCATGACGCTTTCCACGGAAGGCGTGACGGATCTGCCCGCCGAGGCGTATGCGAATTCAAAAAATGCCGTGCTCATTGAACGGCTCCCGGATTTGTCCCTCTCAAAAATTCTCGAGCGGGTTTTTTGGATCGAGCGCCGGAGATATTTTAAATCGCGCGTTGTAAAATTGCTGAAACGGTTTTATGCAGCCTGATCGTGGCTTCGATCAAACCGCGCCAGCAACGCTTTTAGTGCGGTCAACTTCCTGAAGACGTCCGGCAAATTCAGCGCACAAAAAATGCAATCTGATCAGCAGCACAACGCCGAAGGCCGTTTGGATGGCCTGACCATCCTGCGTTTTGCCCATGCCTATACGGCGGGCGCGGGATTGGAATATGACATCGCCGTCATCAATGAAGCCCTGGCTGCGCGCAGCAAAATCAAAAC
>CAXUBD010000119.1:5080-6538 GCA_964249225.1 uncultured Verrucomicrobiota bacterium
GTTTCAAGCGGATGGCAAGGGCATGTTGATGAAAGTGCCGATGCCATGTCCTGAGATTTCCGGCGGCAGCGAAGACTTTGAACCGGATTGGGGTGCCAGAATGAAACGCTATTTTGGCGAAGCCATCCGGGATCATATCGTGTTCAATCCCTGGCTTTCGCAAACGGTTTTCAAGCGCACCCTGGCCGATGGAAAATCCAGACGTAGAAAGGAAGATTTGGCCGAAGCCGGATTGAAGATCCGTGAATTGCTGCGCCAACACAAAGTTGATTTGATCGTGCTGCACAGCTTCGGCGGGGCGGACGCGGCGGAAATAATCAACGAAGCCAGGGCGGCAGGCATCCCGGTCGCGCTTCAATTACATTACGCCAATGAACGCTACCTGCATTTTTCCATCCGGAAGCAAGTTCTGCAAGCCGACGCGGCCAGCGGCGTTTCCGACGTGCGCCTTCCCCGTTATTTGCGCGGCAACTTCACCAATTTGCTGACGGGACTGGACACGGATTTTTTTCAACGCAAAAATTGTCTGCCGGTTCAAAAGCCATTTTCGGGGCCAAGCGTTTTTCTTCCCGCGCGCATTGTCGCGACCAAAGGACACGACGACCTCGTGACTGCGCTCGTCATGCTGCGGGATCGCGGCTTGAAAGTTAACGCCATCTTTGCCGGGCGCGCGGATGATCCGCAATACGAAGCCAGACTCAAGCAGCGCATCGCCAGCCTAGGACTCGCAGCACAATGCCATTTCACCAAATTATTGGGACAGGAGGAATTGCGGAACTGGTATGGCGCTTGCGACGTGATGGCTTTTCCGACGTATCACCACGAAGGTCTCCCGCGCGTGTTGCTGGAAGCGCAAGCGCTGAAAGTGCCGGTGGTCGCCTATGACAGCGGCGGAACCCGCGCCGGATTTTTGGACGGCCAGACCGGCTATTTGATCAAGCCCGGCGACTTGAAATCTTTTGTGGAGGCAGTTTATAAATTGCTTTCCAATCCGGTTCACCATGCGCAAATTGCCGAAGCAGGCCGCAAATTTGTCGAAGACCGGTTTAGCCTGCCGGCGCTGGCGAAACGGCACGAAGACTTTTGCTTGAAAATCCTTTCCGGCCGCCGGGCGCGCTGCGGTGACAAATTGAATGGCAAACCGTGAAACTCGTGAACCATCAGCACGAATGGCGTCAGGCTTGAAGGCCAAGCTGGCTCTGGCCGCGTCGTGTCTGCCGGTCGGCGCGTGGCATGCACTGTGCGGGCATCCGCTAATGCTGCCTTACTACCACATGGTGAGCGATGAAGCCTTGCCGCACGTCGAACCGTTATATCAATATCGCAACGTGCGGCAATTCACGAACGACGTTGATTATTTTCTCAAACACTATCAGCCGGTTGCATTGTCTGACTTGTTGGCGCACCTCAATCACGGCAAAACGCTGCCGTCGCGCGCATTCCTGTTGAGCTTTGACG
>CAXUBD010000119.1:6548-8579 GCA_964249225.1 uncultured Verrucomicrobiota bacterium
GGCTTCCGCGAGATGGTGGAAATTGTCGCGCCCATTTTAAAATCGAAGGGCGTGCCGGCGGTGTTCTTTGTGAATTCCGCCTTCGTGGACAACCGTGAATTAAGTTTTCACCAAAAAATCGCGCTGGTCATCGCGCAGCTCGAAACCAAATCACCGGAAGGCCGCGCCGAAAAAATCAAAGGCATTCTGCGTTCGCATGAAATCAACGGCCCGCAAATCATTCCCCGGCTGCGCTCGATCGCTTATGCGCAGCGCGCGGTTTTGGACGAATTGGAACCCGTCGTCGGGCTTGATTTCAAAATGTTTCTGGCCGCAAAAAAACCGTATCTGACTTCGGAACAGATCCGCGCGCTGCTGCGCGATGGTTTCGCGGTTGGCGGACACAGCGTGGATCACCCGTTTTACGGCGACTTGGTTTTGAGCGAACAATTGCGGCAAACGCGCCAGAGCGTCGAGTTCGTGCAAACAAAGTTCGGCGTGGATTACCGCGCCTTCGCGTTTCCGCATTCGGACACGGGCGTCACACGGGAATTTTTCGAGAGCAGTTATGGCGACGGCACGTTGCAAATTTCTTTTGGGACGGACGGACTTTTGCGCGATCCCTGGCCGAAACATTTTCAGCGGTTCAGCATGGAAAAAACTTCACTGCCACCGGCGCGAATTGTCTGCCGTCAATATGCACGCCGGTGGTTTCGTCAAACCGTCCAGCGCGCATGAAGGAACCCAGGATTTCCGTCATCATCCCGACGCTCAATAGTGCGCGTTTTGTCGGCGAAGCAATTGAGAGCGTTTTGAAACAATCGGTTTCCGTCTCTGAAATTCTCGTGGTGGATGGCGGCTCGACGGACGGCACGCAAAACCTGGTCCGCGCCAAAAGCGATCTTGTGCAGGTGTTGCCGCAGGCAGGGCGCGGCCGGCCCGGCGCGCGCAACACGGGATTGCGCCAGGCGGCGGGGGATTTTATCGCGTTGATGGATTCGGACGACCTCTGGGTTGCGGACAAGCTGGCGGTTCAATTTGATTTTCTGCGCGAACATCCGGAAGTGGAATTTGTTTTTGGCGACATGGCAAATTTCAGCGGCAACGACAGCGAGGACGTTGCGGAGATTCTCGACGCGGAAGTGCATGATTACTTGCAGCGCAATCCGGCGAACCCGCCGCGGATGCTGGAATGTCTGTTGAAAGTAAACTTGATTCCGACTTCCAGCGTCCTGTTCAGGAAATCCTGCCTGCAAAGCGTTGGCTTCATGAACGAGCAGTTCGCCCATTGTGAAGACTATGAATACTGGCTGCGGTTTGCGGAAAAATCACGCCTGGGTTTTGTGGCGCGCATCTTAACGCGCCGCCGCCTGCATGATTCAAATGCAATGAACCAAGCCTATGTGGAAAATTGTGAAGCCACTTTGGAATTGTTGAATCGCTGGCGCAAAAAAAACAGTTTGTCTCCCGATTCCACCCGCATGCTGGTGCGGCGGATGGCTCTGGTCCGATATAACTTGTCCAGCCATTTGCTAAAATCCGGGCGGTTCGCCGAAGCTCGCGCCCAGTTGGGCGAGTTGCGCCGAGAAGATTGGGATGGGCCAACGCCATCGCGATTTAAAGTCTGGCTTAAATTCCATTCGGCCAGTTGGCTGGACAAATTTAAAAAAATAGAGTGACAATCTAAAACCGACGCCTTGGTTTAAATTCAACCGAGGTCAGATCACATGGCGGACTACAAAATCAAGGCAAAGCCCGTCCAATAGCAGGACATTTCAGGATGCGTAATTTTGTTTGTGTCCCGTGTGCGAAGCGCAAACAAGCATACGAATGCTTAAAAAGAGCGCTGGTATGGATGATTCTAACCTTAAAACCTGCCCTAGGAAAACAACCGGCCTGAAGTTTCTTTTTTGGCATGTGACCTGCGCACGCATCTTTAGGTGATTAGGACAGATGTTGTGTAACCCTGTTTCGTATCGTATTAGTATGATTATGAAAATGATTCGTCCGCTGCTTTTGCTGTTGAGCCTGTGTTCAGCCTACGGTGTATCC
>CAXUBD010000120.1:0-8459 GCA_964249225.1 uncultured Verrucomicrobiota bacterium
ATTAAAACCCGCGCTGCTCGTCCACGCCGCCGCCCAACCGAGTCACGACCTCGCCGCGTCGCGTCCATTCGATGATTTCGATGTGAACGCCGTCGGCACTTTGAATCTGCTTGAAGCCGCGCGGCGCCACGTGCCCGAAGTCGTCTTCGCGCATATGAGCACGAACAAAGTTTATGGCGACCGTCCGAACAGCATCCGCTTGAAAGAACTTCCCACGCGGTGGGATTATGACGACGCCATTTACACGAACGGCATCACCGAGGAATTTCCGATTGACCAGAGCAAGCATAGTATTTTCGGCGCATCGAAAGTCGCGGGCGATGTGATGGTGCAGGAATACGGGCGCTATTTCGGCATGAAAACCTGCTGCCTGCGCGGCGGCTGTCTCACCGGCCCGAACCACAGCGGCGTGGAATTGCACGGCTTCTTGAGCTACCTCGTCAAATGCAACATCGAAGGCAGGCTCTACAAGGTTTTCGGTTACAAAGGCAAGCAGGTGCGCGACAACATCCATTCGCTCGACGTCGCGAAATTCATCCACGCCTTTTATGAAAAACCGCGCAGCGGCGAGGTCTATAACATCGGCGGCGGACGCGCCAACAGCGTTTCCATTCTCGAAGCATTCGAGCGCGCGGCGGCGTTGAGCGGCAAAAAAATGAATCACGAATACGTGGACCAGAACCGCTCCGGCGACCACATCTGTTACATCAGCGACCTCGCAAAAATGAAGGCGCATTATCCCGGCTGGGACATCACCAAAACGTTGGATGACGTATTCCGTGAAATTTACGAAGTCACCAGCAAAAAGTTGAAATAAATTTCAGATCTGTGGCATTTTAATTGCGTGCGCCTGGCAACCGACAAATCCAAGATTGAGTCCTTCATGGTCGCCCTAGGGAAAAAAGTGCGCGGCCCGGGCCGTGTTTATCTTACCGGCGGTGCAACCGCCGTGCTGCACGGCTGGCGGCCCATGACCATCGACATTGACATCAAGCCTGAACCGGAACCTGCCGGTCTATTTGAAGCGATTGCGTCGTTGAAAAACGAACTGGAAATCAACGTGGAACTGGCCAGTCCGGATCAATTTATCCCCGCGCTCCCCGGCTGGCGTGAACGCAGTTTGTTCATCGCCACCCACGGGTTGATTGAGTTCTTTCATTACGATCCTTATGGGCAGGCTTTGGCTAAACTTCAACGCGGACACGAACGCGATTTGCAGGACGCCAGCTCCCTCCTGCGGGAAGGGCTGATTCAAATGGACCGGTTGCACGAATTATTTCAATTGACCCAACCGCAACTCATCCGCTATCCGGCAATTGACCCCACCGCCTTTCGCGCCGCCGTCGCCAAATTCTCTGATGAACACCGATGACCTGATCAGCGGTCTGCCGGGTGAAAAACTCGTGCGCCAAGGACTGGCCGATTTTCAATCCGGCCTCTGCACGGTGCCGGCGTGCCTCGTGCGCATCGCGCGACCCCGGCTGAGTCGCGCCGGTCTGATGCCTGAAAATGCCACCGGCCAGCCCTCCGAATCCGAATTACAATTATACGATCTGCTCCTGCACGAAGACGGCGATGCCTATTCCCGCTATAATTCCCTGCTGCGCGAACTCGTTAGTTTTGAAAACGCGCTGGATTGGCGAAAACAAAAAGCGGGATTAGAAAGTTAAAATCTGGAAGGTTGAAATAAATTTCTGCTTTCTACTTTCCCAATTTCTGTTTCAAGCAATGCGCATTTTAATCACCGGCGGCGCGGGCTTCGTCGGGTCAAATCTGGCTTTGGCGGCAAAGGTAAATTTTCCCGACGCGGAAATCGCCTGCATGGATAATCTTTACCGTCGCGGTTCGGAATTGAATGTGCCGCGTCTGGAAAAAGCCGGCGTGATCTTTCATCGCGGCGACGTGCGCGAACCAAACACTTTTCCGACCGGGCCGTTTGATTTTTTGATCGAATGCTCCGCCGAACCGTCCGTGCTCGCCGGTCAGGATGGTTCGCCCGATTATCTTTTTCAAACGAACCTTGTCGGCGCGTATCATTGCCTCGAAAAAGCGCGGGCGTGGCGCAGCAAATTTATTTTCCTTTCCACCAGCCGCGTTTATCCCATCGCCCGGCTCGAAGCGCATCCGTGGCGCGAGGAAGCCCCGCGATTTGCCTGGGAAGACGACGGCACCACCGGCATCACCTCGCGCGGCGTGGCGGAAACGATTGACCTGAACGGCGCGCGGTCGCTTTATGGCTACACCAAACTTTCGGCGGAACAGCTCATCGAGGAATATCGCGCCACTTACGGTTTGCAGGCCGTCATCAATCGTTGCGGCGTCATCGCCGGGCCGTGGCAGTTCGGCAAAGTGGACCAAGGCGTCGTGTCGCTCTGGGTGTTGTCGCACCATTTTGGTCGGCCATTGAGTTACATCGGCTACGGCGGCACCGGCAAGCAAGTCCGCGATTTCCTGCACGTGGACGATGTGTGCGACCTGCTCGTGGAACAAATCCGCGATTTCGATCAATGGGACGGCTGGCTGGGCAACGTTGCCGGCGGACCGGCGAACACCGCCTCGCTCTGCGAACTCACCGCGCTGTGCGAAGAGATTACCGGCAAAAAAATCCCGATCGCCGGCGTGCCGGCGAACCGCCCGTCCGACCTGCGCCTGTTCCTCGGCGATTGCACGAAACTTTTTGCGCGCACCGCGTGGCGACCCAAACGCGATGTGCGCCGCATCATGCAAGACATTGGCGACTGGGTGAACACTCACAGCCTGATTCTGGAGAAAATATGAGGACCAAAGTTGCCATCGCGTCAAATAGAAATAAGCTCTACTTTGTCCGTTCATGGCGTTGCAATTTTTTATTGTCTTCGCCTAAATTTCCTTTAATTTTCGAACAGTGTAAGGAAGAAAACGCAAACACCTTTCGGGTTCAACCATTAATCCCATCAGGAAGATCGTTTCCATGGAAAGTATGTCGTCGGAAAAAAGATTTTTGCCAGTCATACTGGGAAAAATCAAGTGCGGAAGCTTCGCGCAACCGCCGATTCATCTCCCTGATTGCTTCGATTTGAAAATTAAGACAGCCATTTTGCTGGCCGTATGTGTCGGGTTGGGAGTCCTTGGTTATGTCCTGGCCGGTTCAACCGCACCCTCGGCTTCGTCAACGCCGTTCACCGTCCTTAGCGGCGTATCCGTGACGGAAATCCCGGCCAAGGCGGCGGATCTGGTTCAGGCGGCGACCAATCGGGCGCAAACCGCGCAGGAAGTTTTGCGCGCCGCGACCACCATTGCCCGGCCCGGCGTGCTTCCCTATGTCGTCAGTGCCATTTGCCGCCGCAATCCCGAAGTGGCCGAAACTGTCGTCGCTACTGCGATCCGGCTGCAGCCCCAGGATGTCCTGTATTTCTGCCGGGCCGCCCTCTGCGCCGCTCCCGGCCAGGTGCAACCGATTGTTTTTTCGGCCTGTCAGGTTTTGCCCGGTTCTTTTGGCAATGTGGCGATGGTCGCGTTCAAGCAATTGCCTGACGCCAGGAATTTGATCCTCGCGGGACTTACCGGCGCGCTGCCGTATGTGGCCTATTATTTGGAGCAAGCTGAAGTTCTTGTCGGTCCGGACGATTTTGAAACGCTCATGAAACAAACCGTGCAACTGGTGACGGACGCTTACAAAGCGCAGGCAAAATGAACCTCAAATTTCGCCATTGTTTTACCATTGTCGCCGCGTTCGGTTTTTTCAAGACCGGCGCGACCGCCCTGGCGCAGGCTGACTCGGCCAAAACATCCGATGATGCCGCCGCGAAATCCGGCGCTATGGAAAATCTTTTGGACCTTCGCGTCGGTCCCTTTGACTTGCATCCGCGCCTGGCCGCCGGACTGACCTACGATGACAACATCTTGTTTTCCCCGACCAACAAGTTGGCCGACGCCCTCTGGACGATTCAACCCGCCGTGCAGGCCGTCGCCGGCGATGATGCCGCGTTGCTCGCCAATGGCGATCAAAACAACAGCGGACTCAGCCTTTCTCCCGGCGGCATCATCGTCCAGCCACCCGAAGACTGGCCGGGAAAATTATTTGTCCTCGACTACGGCCCGCGCTTCCAGGTCTTTGACCGTTACACCGCCAACAACTCCATAGACCAGTTGGGCTCCCTCAACTTCCTGTGGCCGATGAGCAAGTTGATCCTCGGTGTCAGGCAGGATTATCAATTGCAGAAGCAGACGATCATTCAAGCCGGGCAGCGCGCGACCGAGGAGGATATTTCGACCGCCCTTTCCGCCGCCTACCAGTTCGGCGACAAAACCTCCTTGGAAGCCGATTTCCGCCGCAACAGCGTCGGCTACGACCAGGCGGGATTGACCGGCTACACCGAATACAACACCGAGGAATGGTTCAATTATCTGGTGGCCGAGGACCTGCCCATCAGCGTGGGCGTGCTGGCAGGATGGGATCAGGTAGGAAACCATCAAGACCAGACTTACGAGCAACTGCGCGGGCGTGTGCGCTACAATTACACCGAGAAGCTGGTTTTCGACGCCTCCTTTGGCGGTGAATTGCGCGAGTATCAGGACGGAGCTTCGGACACGTTCACTCCCGTGTTCAGTATTGCCGGCGAATACCATCCGGCGGAACGCACCACCTTGAGCCTGACCGGTTACCGTCAGATATCGGCCGCCAATTTCGGTGGTTACAACTATGACACCACCGGCGCGACCCTGCAGGCCAGCCAGGGCATCACCGACCGTTTCACCGCCAATGTCAGCATCGGTTATTATACGGTTGATTACACTCCCGTCACCGCTGGATTGGTGAAGTATTCCAACGATTACTATACCGCCCGCATCGGCTTGGATGCGAAGATCGTGCGCCACCTCAACGGCCAGGTTTTCTATCAATTGACCAGCAGCCAGTCATCCGTCAGCGGCGATGTCAAGGACAACCAGGCCGGCATGCAAATGACCTTGAGCTTTTGAAAAGCAAAAGCAGAAAATAGAAATTTGGAAAGCAGAAATAATTTTTCGACCCTGACCTCTGACCTCTGACATCTGATTTCATGACCTCTGGACTTTTTATTTCTGCTTTCTGCTTTTAAAATTTCAGCTTTTTGATTTGTGACTTCTGATTTAAATTTCCGTTTTCTGTTTTTTGCTGTTTGTATTTTAAAATGACCCTTGATTCTAAAATTTATGTGGCCGGCCACCGTGGCATGGTCGGCAGCGCCATCTGGCGGGCGTTGCAGCGGCAGGGCTTCAACCAGTTGATCGGCCGGACGCGGGCCGAACTGGACTTGATGGCTGCGCCGGCGGTCAATGAATTTTTCGCAAAAGAAAAACCGGACTATATATTCATCGCGGCGGCCAAGGTCGGCGGCATTCACGCGAACAACACCAAACCGGCGGAATTTCTTTACGAGAACCTCCAGATCCAAAACAACCTCATCCACGCCGCGTTTGTGGCCAAGGTCAAAAAGCTGCTCTTTCTCGGCAGCTCCTGCATTTATCCCAAGCTCGCGCCGCAACCGATCAAGGAAGAACATCTTCTGACCGGCCCCTTGGAAGCGACAAATGAATGGTATGCCATCGCCAAGATCGCCGGCATCAAGCTGTGCCAGGCGTATCGCCGCCAATATGGCTGCGACTTCATCGCCGCCATGCCGACCAATCTGTATGGCCCGAATGACAACTATGACTTGCAATTGTCCCATGTGCTCCCCGCGCTCATCCGCAAATTTCACGAGGCAAAAATTTCCCATGCCGCCGAAGTCGTCTGCTGGGGAACCGGCAGTCCGCTGCGTGAATTTCTTTACGCCGACGATCTCGCGGATGCCTGCATTTATCTGATGCAGAATTACAGCGACGAGCAATTCGTCAATGTCGGTTCCGGCTCGGAGATCACCATCAAAAATCTGGCGGAATTGGTCGGCAAGATAATCGGCTTTGAGGGAAAAATTGTCTGGGACGCGTCCAAGCCCGACGGCACGCCGCGCAAGCTGATGGACAGTTCCCGTTTGTTTGCGACTGGCTGGAAACCGCGCATCGCTCTGGAACCCGGCATCCGCCTGGCCTATGAAGACTTTTTAAAAAAGCAGAAATAGGTAGGGACAGCGCGCTGCGCTGTCCGGACGCCGCAGCGCGGCGTCCCTACCAGTGAAAACGTTAGACAAGCCATAAAAGAAGTTTTTAATCCTAATCCAAATAAAAAAATGAAAAAAGCACTCATCACCGGCATCACCGGACAGGACGGTTCCTATCTCGCAGAGCTGTTGCTCTCAAAAGGCTACGAAGTCCACGGCCTCATCCGCCGCGCCAGCACCTTCAACACCGGACGGCTCGACGCCATCTACGCCGACCCGCATCTGGAAAAAAACCGGTTGCATCTCCATTACGGCGACCTCGCCGATGCCAGCGCCCTCGCGCGGCTCCTCGGCAAAATCCAGCCGCAGGAGATCTACAACCTCGCCGCGCAAAGCCACGTCCGCGTGAGCTTCGATTGTCCCGAATACACCGCCGACATCACCGGCACCGGCACCATCCGCCTGCTCGAAGCCATCCGCGAAACCGGCCTGCAAACGCGCTTTTATCAGGCGTCTTCCAGCGAGATGTATGGCCTCGTGCAGGAAGTGCCGCAGTCGGAAAAAACGCCGTTCTATCCGCGCAGTCCCTATGGTTGTGCCAAGGTCTTTTCCTTCTGGCTCACCGTCAACTACCGCGAATCCTACGGCCTTCACGCCAGCAACGGCATCCTGTTCACCCACGAATCTCCGCGCCGGGGCGAAACCTTTGTCACCCGCAAGATCACGCGCGCCGTGGCGCAGATCAAAGCCGGCTTGCAGCAAAAACTTTATCTGGGAAATCTGGATGCCAAGCGCGACTGGGGCTATGCCAAGGAATACGTGGAAGCCATGTGGCTGATGTTGCAGCAGGATCAACCGGACGACTATGTGATCGCCACGAACGAAACCCATTCCATCCGCGAATTTCTGGACGTGGCGTTTGGCCATGCGGGATTGGACTGGCAAAAACATGTGGAGATTGACCCGCGCTCCTATCGCCCGGCGGAAGTGGAATTGCTGATCGGCGATTACGGCAAGGCCCGGCAAAAACTCGGCTGGGAACCCAAGACAAAATTTGCCGATCTGGCCAAACTGATGGTGGACGCGGACATTGATTTGTTAAAAGCACATCAACAAGGACGGGTGAAGGTAAGCAACTGCAGAAAAACCATGAATGCCAAAAAACATCTCGATCAAATAGAAGACCTTTGGTCTCTGTGTCCGGAGATCAAGAATATCATGGTCGGCAACGGCCGTCAGGGACGTTCCGGTAAAATGCTGCAAACCCACAGCGCTTCTACAACAAACAATCTCCTTGTTATTGCGAACATGGTTCTGGACTTGAATGTTCAAAACAGTCTTGAAATAGGAATGGCTTTCGGCACTTCTACTTTGGCTTTTCTCGCCGCGAAACGATATGCTGGGATAGGCATTGGCAAACACGTCAGTATTGATCCATTTCAACTATTGGATTACGACGACTGTGGCGTTATGGCCGTTGAGCGTGCCGAACTCAACGATGAAATGGAAGTTCGATACGCATATTCTTCGGTTGAATTGCCACGCGAGCTTGAGGCTGCCGCAAGCTATGACTTGATCTATGTTGATGGGTCCCATTTATTCGAGGACGCTTTTGTTGATGCCTACTTCGCCATCCGCCTGCTACGCAAAGGTGGTGTTGTCCTATTTGACGACAACAGAGACAATCATGTGGCCAAAGTTGCTAAATTTCTTCGGACGAATCTCGCACATAGTCTGACTGAGCTGGACTTAAGTCAATGGCGCGGAAATTGCGGCAAAGATTGGCGTTACCGCGTCGCACGGAGGCTCGGCTGTATTCAATTGTCAGGTTTCCAGAAGACCGACGAGGTTCGGCGAAAATATGGTGATCCATTGGTGCGCTTCTTGATTCTCGGTTTTATTAAGCCGATTCGACCAGAAATTTAGGAAATGAAGTGATTTGGAGGAATTTAACCATCTTGAATAATATTAAACCCATTTACTGACTCTTTTCCCTTATGCTTAAAAAGCGTCTAGCGTGGAATTTTGGGGCAAACCTGTTTGCACAATTCACAACCGTGATGGTGCAATTGGTCAATGTTCCGCTTTTTTGACATTCTGGTCGAAAGAACAGTAAGGGGCGTGGATTCGTTCTTTAAAAATTACCCATGGACGTGAAGCAACACTTAAGAAACTTGTCATGTATTAAAAGATTCCAATCTTTGTTTTACATTATTAGAATATTGCGGGAAAAATTCCAAGTTGAGATTGATCAATTGCATGCCATGCGTTCAAAAGGTTGGTTCTGGCCTCCGCCGCGTGAAGTTGTTATAGATCGCGTAAGGTCGGGAATATCAAAACGCCTAGGTTCGGATTTTGTCTTGAGTGGAAAAGTCTGTTACATCGGCCAAGGAAAAGAAT
>CAXUBD010000121.1:0-8455 GCA_964249225.1 uncultured Verrucomicrobiota bacterium
AGTGGACCCAAACTTTGATTCCGACCCTCCGCGAAGCCCCGGCTGACGCGGAAATGCGGATTCAAGGACTCGCGCCGCTGGCAAATTCGGTGAAGTAAATTTCAAACCGCCAAGACTAGGAGAAAAATCCATATGTCTTTGAGATTGCAATTAAAGATGTCGGCTCTTAACCTAAATGCAATTCCAGAAGACAAACATGAAATGGTTTAAAAAGCTGTTCGGCGCAGTCTCCCTGATGTTTTTTGCCTTTAACGCTCCAGCCACAGTCTGCTACGTGGATGCGAATGGTACGAATCCAGTTCTTCCTTACATAAGCTGGGCGACAGCCGCGACGAACATTCAGGATGCGGTGGCTGTCGCGCAGGCCGGAGATTTTGTGGTTGTAACAAATGGAATTTACAATTTTGGCGGCACGGTTGTTTCTGGACATGAAACCAATCGCGTGGCGTTGACCAATGCAATCACGTTGACGAGTGTGAATGGAGCGCAATCAACAACCATCGTTGGCGGATCCTCAATGCGCTGCGCGTATGTTGGCAGCAACTCGGTGTTGATGGGTTTCACGCTCACAAACGGTCACGCCCAGAACGGTGTGGACACGAATGGGCTGAACGGCGGCGGAGCTTGGTGCGCGGCGGGTGGTGTGATTTCCAATTGCCTGGTAGTCGGCAATTCTGCAAGTCTGGGCGGTGGAGTTTTTGGGGGGACAATTTTCAACAGCACGCTTACAAGCAACAATGCCGCCTATGGCGGTGGTGCCGCCCAAGCCGCTCTTTTCAATTCCACTGTCGTGAGCAATTTGGTGCTGTTTGGCATTGATGGCGGCGGATTATATCAGGGAACGGCGTCCAATTGCACTCTTGCGGCAAACTATAGCAACACTGGTGCCGCTGGTGCTACTCTGAGCACGCTTTTCAATTGTTCCGTGAGTGGAAACAAAAGCGATATGGGTGTCGCCGGCGTTACTCAAAGCACACTCTTCAACTGTGTCGTGAATGGAAACATAAGCCAGTTTGCCACTGGCGCCGCGCGTGGGTGTCTGTTTTACAATAGCACTGTCATAAGCAACTATGGCGGATCATATGCCAGTCGCCTGTGCACCAATTATAATTCCATCTTCTATTATAATACGGGCCTTAATTACGCCAGCACATTTAATTATTGCTGCACCGCGCCATTGCCTCCCGGCATTGGTAATATCACCAACTTGCCGGGCTTCGTGAATCTGGCGGGCGATTTACATTTGCAATCCAACTCGCCGTGCATCAACGCAGGCAATAATACTTATGTCACTATCACCAACGATTTTGACGGCAACCCGCGCATCGTCGGCGGCATGGTGGACATTGGCGCTTACGAATATCAAACGCCGTCTTCGATTCTTTCTTATGCCTGGGCGCAAAAATATGGCTTGCGAACAGATGGCTCGGCGGATTCTCTGGATTCCGATGGCGACGGCATGAGCAACTGGCAGGAATGGAAGGCCGGAACGATTCCTACGAACACGGCTTCCGTGCTGAAACTCTCGTCACCGGCCAACAACGTTTCCGGTGTGACCGTGACGTGGCAAAGCGTTACGAACGTGATTTACTATTTGCAGAGCACCACCAATCTCCCGGCCTTCACTTCCATCCAAAGCAACATCGTTGGCCAAGCCGGTTCGACCAGCTACACGGACATCACTGCGACAAATGGCGGGCCATATTTTTATCGCGTCGGCGTGCAGTGAAAACGTAGCGGCGTCAGAGCGCCGCTGGCTAAATTAAATAAATGCGGCGCTCTGCCGAGACGCCGCTACAAAATAAAATTCTTCGTTACTTCGTTCCTTTGTTGTTAAATTTCCCGCCACATGAAGTGGACCCAAACTTTGATTCCGACCCTCCGCGAAGCCCCGGCTGACGCGGAAATTGTTTCGCACAAACTGTTGCTGCGCGCCGGCCTCATCCGCAAGCTTGCGGGCGGCGTCTACACTTTTTTGCCGCTCGGTTTGCGCGCGTTGCGCAAGGTGGAAAAAATTATCCGCGAAGAAATGAATCGCGCGGGTGCGATTGAAGTGCTCATGCCCGCGCTCCAGCCGCCGGAAATCTGGCAGCAAAGCGGCCGCTACGAAACCGCGAACAACGTGCTGTTCAAATTGAAGGACAGCGGCAATCGCGAATGGGTTTTAAGCCCGACGGCGGAAGAAGTCATCACGACGCTCGCCGCGAACGAGATCAATTCCTACCGCCAGTTGCCGAAGAATTTTTACCAGATCAGCCTGAAATTCCGCGATGAAATCCGTCCGCGCTTCGGTTTGATGCGCGCGAAGGAATTCATCATGAAGGACGCGTATTCGTTCGACACCACGGACGAGGGTGCGATGGCGAGCTACAAAAAAATGTATGACGCCTACACGAAAATTTTTGCGCGCTGCGGCCTGAAGGCGTTTCCGGTCGAGGCCGACACCGGCGTCATCGGCGGAAATTATTCGCACGAATTCATGGTGCCCGCCGAGACGGGCGAAAATGAAGTCGCGTTCTGCGAGGCGTGCGGTTACGCGGCGAACATCGAGAAGGCGACCAGCGGCATTCCCAAAACCGCCGCGCGCGAAATCGGCGCGGCGATTGAAAAATTCGCCACGCCCGGCGTTGTGACCATTGAAGCGCTGGGCAAAGAACCTTACAAAGTTCCAGCGAATCGCCAGATCAAAACCTTGGTTTATATCGCCGATTCAAAACCGTTTTTGATTTTGATTCGCGGCGACGATCAATTGAACGAAACCAAATTCGCGGCGAAAATCGGCGCGACGCAACTTCGTCCGGCAACCGTGGAAGAAATTTTTCCGCTGCTCGGCGCAAAACCCGGTTCGCTGGGCGCGGTAAAAAATGTTCCGGCGGAAATTAAAATTTTCGCCGACGAGCGTTTGCGCGGCGCGAACGACATGACGACGGGCGCGAACGAAGACGGTTTCCATTTTAAGAACGTTTCCATAGAGCGCGACATCAAAGTGACGGAGTGGTTCGATTTGCGCACCGTCACCGCCGGCGAGCCGTGCGCCAAGTGCGGCAAACCGCTGAAGATTCGCCGTGCGATTGAAGTCGGCCACGTTTTCAAACTCGGCACAAAATACAGCGAGAAATTTGACGCGTTTTATTCGGACGAAAATGGCGCGCGCCAGCTTTGCGTCATGGGCTGCTACGGCATCGGCGTCACGCGCACGTTGCAGGCGGTGATCGAGCAGGGGAATGACAAGGACGGCATCATCTGGCCGTTGAACGTCGCGCCGTATCAGGTTTGCCTCACGCCGCTGGCCGTCGCGCCGGAGAGTGAAGCGATGAAGCTCGCGGAAAAAATCTACGCGGAATTGACCGCAAAAAACGTGGATGTGATCCTGGACGACCGGGATGAACGTCCCGGCGTGAAATTCAAGGACTCCGAGCTGGTCGGTTTTCCGATCCGCATCGGCATCGGCGAAAAATCCCTGGCGAAGGGCGAAGTGGAACTCAAGCCGCGCAATGGCGCGTTGCAACCGGTTAAAGCCGCCGACGCCGTGGCCGCCGTGCTGAAATTGTTGCAAGAAAGCGCGGCGACATAAGTCTCCGGGCGTCGCGCAAAATAAAATCGCCGGAACGATTGCTCGGTCCGGCGAAAGTTGCGATTCCCGTGCGTACAGACCGGTCATCGCAACGGGAAAAATATCAGCAACGGTCATGCCAATTTGTAAAATATTATTTCTTGCGGATGCGATTTCGCAGCACGTTTCCCAAAGCGGCTCCGACCAGTGCGGGAGGAATAAAGAACACAAAATAGCCGACCGTGGTAATGGTTATATAAATCAAGTTGCGCCAAATTAAAGAAGGCGGTTTCAAGAAAGACCAATTACCGAGGTAAATTCCAAATCCCATGGCGATAATGTATGCAGTGATCAGAAGTGATAATGGGCCACGTTTCCAAAAGAATCCAAGCACAAGACTTCCAAAAAACATGATGATGGGAACTGCTGGCATAATTTATTTTTTGGAACAGCCCAACAAACCGCTGCTCAAAACGAGCGCGAGGCCGAGGAGGAGTTTGGGTTTCATGGCCGGTTATTAAGCAATTCTGCTATTATCAAATGGAATTGCCCTTTTGATGAATTATTTGGTGATTCGGGTTGGCACATAACAAATTTTCCTGAATTGTGCAGCCAGAATTGTTGGCCAAATAACAAATCACTTACATTCTTTGGAAGTTTTATTTGATAACGATTGCCTTGAGCGGTCAAAAGGACGAATTGCCGAAAGTCCGGCGTTGCAAGCATATTGGCGGACACTACATTCATGCTCGAAAATAAACAAAGTACTTGCGCCGGAAAGCGGGTGGAACCAAATCCCGGAACCAATCGGAGCGAAACCATAGGGCCACTATCGGACTCTATTTGTGGCATATTTGTTTTTCGTTTATCTGTGCCGCCAAGCACTGCAATTGTGTTCGTCCAAAGCGGAACACCATCAAGAACATTCCAGGCAGTTTTTGATTCGGCGTCATAAACTATGCATTCGGGAATTTTGCCATAATCAATCAAAGCACAATAATGTGCGCCCAATATTTCAAAGCTACAATTGGTTGCCAAGAGCGTTGGCATCGCATTCTTTTTGAGTTTGGTTATCCACAAACTATTTTCATTTCTGCCGCCTCCGTCAGGCTGGAGTAAAAATGCCGCCAGGTTCCCCGTTAATTTTGCATCTTCACACCGGTCCAATTTTGCATTTGTCATGGTGAGTGAACAGGCAATGCCATCAGCAGAAAGTCCAGCAAATGTGTCATCGGCAAATCCTCTCCTGATCTGGGGTTTCAATAGTTTCATGGGCGTTTGAGGTGTGCGAAGCTGCCAAACATTCTGGCGGTTTTTATACTTATCAATGGAACCCTCCGAAAAACCCGGAACGGATTCTGACCATAAACCTTTTGTTCGATCCGGCAGTTTTTCAATCACCGCGCCGGTTTCCATATCCACTGACACCCAGGGACGATATTCCATGGCATTCGTCGAAAGATTTTCAAATACCGCCGTTCCTTGATCGGCGGAGAAATAATTAAAATCCCATCCGGTCTGGAATTTGATCATTCTGCCAGATTCCAAACTCATCCAAAAATAAAGTGAACGGTTACCATCTCGCGGCCACTCCGCCATGCCATCTCCATTTATTTCAAATATCGTTCCGCCTTCATATCCACTGGTTATGATCGCATGAATGGCTGCGCCGCTCACTTCTGGAATCTCAAATTGCACTTTTTGGCCGGTTGACAGATCAATCGCAAATGGGGACGTCGCATCACTTTTACAAAATAACCACTGATGATTTCCCCATGCAATCCCGTTAATGATATGCGATCCTGTCATTTCAGTAATTGTTCTGATTCTTTTCAAATCAGAAGTGACCAGCGAATAGGAAAATATTTCATCACCTCTTCTCAAGATGATGGCATCCGAATTCTCATACCTAAAAACATCGACCCAAAGTCCTAAGTCATGGGTTTTCGCTTCCTGACACTCGCGTATTTTAGGCGCGGCGACTATTGGAACGTTGATGCCTGCATTTGCCTGAAGGCCACCAAACAAGCCGCCGCTCAAAACGAGCGCGAGGCAGAGGATGAGTTTGGGTTTCATTTGCGTGCGTTATTTATCAAGGTCTGATAGCTGACATCGTCGCCAATTGAATTGGTTGATGTAAAATTAAAATCCTTGAACTCATATTTGATTGTCAGATGTTTCTTCCTACGGGGAAAAGGATCACAGCCGAGCGTATTTGTATTTACAGTGAATCCATCCGAGTTGGTATGCAACAGTTCGATGACGCGCGCCGTCACATCCGCCATTTTCTTTTTTGCACCAAACTCGGCGGACTGGATGGTGATGCTTGAACTGTCCGGCGGCGCAGAATTGTCCCAGAGCGGGCCGTTCTTCGCTTTCGTGCGCGCGAGGTCAAACTTCAACGGAAATTGATAAATCGAACCGCCATTAAAACCGGTCGCGCTATAAACCAGGTAAGACGGAAATTCATCCCAAAAAGCGCTGTCGGGATGGTGACGGAATTGCTGCCAGTTTCCATATCCTTCCGGCATTTGCTTTTTTAGGGTCAAAATATTGTTGGTCAGGTCAAGGCTGGCGAACACAAACGGCACTCTTCCTCCTTCCAATCCAATGTCGGATGGGCTTTTGGATAAAAAATCATTGGTTGAAAAAAAGGATTTTAGATAAGCCTGTGCTTCGGTGTCTACGCCGATGGACGTGATATTCCAATATGGAACATTGCCGAATTTAATGCGCTGGCAAAGATACGAACCGATGACCAAGACTTTTTCATCGCCATAAATGAATTCTTGCGGATGCGGAAACCTCACCAGCAAGGAGTCGTTGTATTCGTAATCCAAATTACCATTGCTATCAACCCGCTCCGAAGTGCCGGTGGCCGGATTTTTCAGAAACAATTCATTGATTCGGACGCCGTCAGGAAAGCCGGATTCGCTATGGGTGTGGTTTTCCAAAACTTCGCCGGAAGGCAGTGTCACGGATTCAGTCCGCTTGTCACTCGTGCTGGCAAAATCAAAAGCGGCGCTTAAAAGTGCAATCACACAACAGTAAGTCAGAAACACTGTCGGCACGGCAATGACAGCCGAAATCCAAAGGTGTTGACGGTTTGTGCGTGAAAGAAAAAATGGAAGGCGAAAATAAATCGCCCCAGCAAAAACGGCAACATTGCCAATCGCGATCAATCCCCAGGAAATTCGTCTGTTAAATCCCAAATCCATGAAAGTTCCTGCCAAAACAAAGGACAGAATTAAACTTAAAAATGAAACCAGCATCAGTCGGAAAAACAGTCCGACAAACCACCAGAGTTTGGATTTTGAAGATTCAATCATGGATTCATCGGCAATGGTAACTCTGACCGGAAATTAAACCAGTTCGTTCATTTCGCCGCTCAAAACGAGCGCGAGGCAGAGGAGGAGTTTGGGTTTTATCGTAGAAGCCTCCCATCCCAATATACAGGGCGCAAATATGAGGCATCCAGAAAATGCGCTGGAGCTAAAATACTCGAACAATATTTATATCGAATGGGCGATAAACGGGCACGGTATGAAGTGGCCGTTGTGTAACACTTAAGAAATAGGCAGCGAAATAACCCGCAAGCCCTGCACTGCAAATTCCAATAATCCTTTTCGTGCGAGTTCTCATGAATATGTCAGCTGTTTTTGGATTCATCAGCAATTGTAACTCTGACACAAAAATAAACCAGTTCGTTCATTTCGCCGCTCAAAAAGGGGCGTCGGGATGTCTTGCGTGACGAATGTTTTCCAGCCCGCTTTCAGCGCATGAAAAGGCTACTGCTCTCCTTGCGAAAAAATAAAAATCGCCGGAACGATGAACTCGTTCCGGCGAATGTTACGTTGATTCGGGCGATGGCGGCCAATTTTTGATAGTTTTATGCTTTGACCTCAACCATCGCCCGGTGCGGATGGAGACATTCCATCCGTCACACTTTTTTCCATCACATCGCCATCAGCGGAACGGTGATGCTCCACGGACTGTATTTCGTGGAACCGCCCACGGCGCGGATGCGCACATTATAGATCGTGCCGGAGATGAGGCTCGTCAGCATGATTCCCTTGGTGTTCGGGGGAAATCCCCGCTTCCAGCCACACGGCCGCGCCGGTGCCGGCGTAATACTGCACCTGATACACCTTGGCATACGGGACCGCCTGCAGGTAGATGTTCAACTGCCCGGGCATGGAGTTGTCCAGCGTGAACACCGGCTGGGTCAACGGCGACTGCGTGGTGTTCGGCTGATGACATCGTAGCCGGAGGAGAGGATGTCCGAGACGTTGGGCAGCGCCAGGCTTTGGATGTACCCGGCGATCTGGCGCAAGGCCGAGACCAGGGCTTCGCGTGCTTCCTTCTTTAGCTCGGTCGCCACCGTTCCGCCCTGGACTACGGCGACGATCGCATTTTGAAATGCCACTTGCAACGCGGTGAGCGCGGCGATGGTGAGCGGGAGGTTGGCGGTATACGTGAGAAAATCAATAACTTCTCACGCAGCGAAAGCCATAGAAATCATTGGCTATGTTCGGGCGGTCGCCGGCGCGGCCGCTGCAACGGAGATTGCCGGCTTCACCATTCCAACTGCCGCCGCGCAAAACCCGGTATATTCCTGAAGCCGCGCCGTGAGGATCGTTTCCTCCCAGATACGGACTGCCTGCCGGATATGGACCGCCGAACGGTGGCGCCGCATACCAATCCCAACACCATTCGAACAGATTGCCGGCGATGTCGTAAAGGCCGTAGCCGTTCGGCGCAAAATATCCCACGGGACTGGTATAGGGAAGTCCGCCGGGCGTGAAGGCGGGGTTTTGGCCGTTGGGTCCGAGATCGTAGGGGGCATTGGTGGTGTTGCCATCGTAGTTGGCCTGGGTTGCGGAAATGGTATTGCCCCAGGGA
>CAXUBD010000122.1:0-637 GCA_964249225.1 uncultured Verrucomicrobiota bacterium
GATTATCGTCGCTGTTGTGATAATCGAATTTGTCCCGCGCCCGCCGCCCGATGGGTTGTTCGTGCTCGCCGTCAGAGCCGGCAACGACGGCACAACCACGCCGTGCAGCGGATTGATCCGCAGAAAAATTCCCGCAAATTCATAAAGCACGAGCGCCGCCAGAATCAGGCACGCGATTTTCAAAATTGGCTCGGCTCGTTCACGCATGAGGCACCTCCGCGACTTTCCATTGTTCAAAATCCAGAATGATGAGCGTCAGGTTCATCTTGAGCTGGCCGGGCCGCGTGTTGTCGGCGGTGAATTGCACCGAATCCACGATCACCGGAAAACCGATCCGGTTCAGGCTGCTGAGAAAACCCAGCACGGCGGAAACCTGGCCGGAACTTTCCAGTTGCACCGTCGCCAAACCTTTGCCCGCGCTACGCGTCAGCGACTCGCGGATCGGGCCGAGCGCCACGCCGCCGCTGCGGGCGCGATTCTGGATCGCCGCGCTCGCGTCCGCCACGACCGACGCTTTTTGCAATTTCGCCGGGTCGAGGTGAAAATCATCCATCAATTTTTTCACGACCAGCACCTTGTTTTGATAAGGCTCGATTTCCTGCCGGAGATTTTTCGCGTCCGCGACCAACTGCTGATA
>CAXUBD010000122.1:647-2716 GCA_964249225.1 uncultured Verrucomicrobiota bacterium
CTCAAAAAACTGGCGGCCGTAAAACAGCGCGAGATAAATCACGATGCCGACGACGGCAAAGCGGACGATTCTTTTTTCGCGTTCGGTCAGCGTTCGCATAAAATTTATTTCGGCTCCTTTCGTGGCGGCGGCATCGCCAGCGGCGGAGCGGGCGAAAAGCCCGGCGGCATCATGCCCGGTTGCGCAGGCGTTTTGTTTTTGGCCTTTTCAATTTCATCGGCGGTCGGCCCAAGCGCGAGCGACTGCAACTGCGCGGCGGGTTTTTCCTGCGCGCTGATGCGCACGTTCACTTTCTGGCGGTCGGGCGTCTGTTCCTCGACCGTGACGTTCGCGAAAAAGCCGGAGTCAATCAGCTTGCCGCGAAAATCCGCGACCTGCTGGCCGTCGCGGAACGAGCCGCGCAGGGAAACCACGCCGTGGCTGTCCATCGAAAGCGTGTCGAATTTCGTGCCCGGCGTCGCGGACTTGGAGAAAACAAATAACGCGTCGAGATACGGCGGCTGGCTCGATTTCAAGTATTGGAGAAAATCCAGTTCGCGATCTATCACGGTCAGGCGCGCGGCTTCGGCCTTGAACGCGGAAACTTTTTTCGCGAGATGCGGCTTGAGTAAAAACGCCTCGACATACGGCAACAAAATTAACGCAGCCAAAAGCCAGACGGCGCGCGTCGCCCATTTTTTTACGTCCGGCGGCGCGAGATTTGTCGTGCCGCTCGTTTGTTTGACGCGAATGACCAGCGGCGGACTTTCGTCTTGCTCGGCAATTTTTTTAAGGCCGAAAATTGCCGCCGAACGGCCTTCGCCGCCCGCGACTTCCAATCGCTCGCATTGCCAGCCGTCGCCGAGCGATTTCGCGAGTTGCGACGTGAAGCCTTCGGAAATTTTGTTGCCGGAAATAAATAATTTGGTCGCGGTGAAACTGCTTTTGATGGTTTGCGCCAACATGTCCAACTTTGCGTCCGCCGCGCCGGAAAAATTTTCGCTGCCCCAAAAAACAATCCGCGAAACCGTAGGCACATTTTTTTCAAAGCCCGTCAATTCTGACTGGCTGTCACCAATGTCCAACATCGCGTAAGCTTGCGGCGGCTGCGGACAAAGGCGGTTTCGTGCGAGCGCCGCCAGCGTGAAAACCGGATTCGCGCCGCCCGCGACGAGAATTTCCTGATAGTCCGCGACGATTTCTTTTTTCACGGCAACCACGAGCAATTCCGATTTCGGCATCGTGCCGTTCGCCGGCTTCGCCGCGCCCAGCGGCTGCCAGCCCCACGCGAGTTCGTCGGGCGGCAGCGGAAATTCGCTTTCGATCTGCAACAGCAGCCGCTTGTGAAATCCTTCCTTTGCGCCGGCGGGCAGCGACAGTTTGCGCAGCGAAACTCCGCGCGCGCCAATGGCGCAAACAGCGCGGGCGCGCGGCTGCCAGCTTTTCGCCGCAAGAAAATGTTTCAGCGACGCGACCGTTTTTTCTTTGCACGTAGCGGTGAGCCGACCATCCGGCTGGCGTTCCAACGGCAATTCGATGCCGTTATTTTCGCGAACGGCCTTCAGCGAGCCTTGACTGATCTCGATGAAAATTTCCGGCGGATTTAGGAACGAGAAATTTTTCACAAGTCGTCCTCCCGCCACGAAAGCGTATTGATGTCGTTGAGGCCGACGTGGACGATGGCCTGGATGCGCTGCCGCGCGCCGGTGGAATTTATTTTTCCCTCGCACAAAATGCGGAACGTCTCCGACCGCGCGGTCACGAGCGGCGCGATCTGCTTGAAGATGTCGCGCGTCAGCCCCGGCACTTTCAACAGCTCGCCGGTGTTCGCAAAAAATCCGTTCGACTGTCGCTGTGAAATGACCGCCTGCGCGAGTTTGCGCGTGATGCCCGGGAGGCAGACGAGCACGTCGAGGCTCGCGGTGTTGATGTTGATCGCGCCGGCCAGACTCTGGCCTGAATCCGTCGTGATGTCGTCGGCGATGTCCATGAAAAGATTTTCGTCCACCACTTTGTTTCCCGACTGGCCGGAACTGGAATTGCCGGAAGCGGATGAGGACCTCGAAAAGCTGGCGCGGCGTCTGGGCTGC
>CAXUBD010000122.1:2726-8446 GCA_964249225.1 uncultured Verrucomicrobiota bacterium
GCTCTGAAACTGATGCTGCCCGCGATACGCGACAATCGCCCGCGCGATTTGCGGCGTGATGCCATTCACCGCCGTCAGCGCATTTTGATCCGCCGTCTGGATGTTGACGCGCGCGTCGCCGGCGGCGTTCAAATTTTGCACCGTCGAATCAACCGTCAAAATTCCTGCCCAGCCCAGATCCGCGCTGTCAACGGAATCGTTGAAGGCAAAATCATTTCCCTTTTCGCCCGCCGCCGCGAGCAGACCATTTTGATGGGCATCTTTGCCGAGCAGCAAATCGGGCGTGACGCCGCGAACCATCAGCAGTTCGCGCACGGTCTGAAACGGACCGTTGCGCGGCTGATACGGCGGCTGCAATCCGGCGTAATACTGCGCCTCCGACGCGACCGTCGTGCGGTCGCCGCCGCGCCAGTTCACGATGGCCGTCGCCACGTCCGGCGTCAGATTTTGCAACTGGGACAGTTCGTTGGTGGCGGCGGTGTTCACGTTGAGCCGGCTTTCCTCGTCGCCGACGCCGAAAATAATTCCGCCGCCCTCGTCGGAACGCGCGCGGCGAAACACATGGAAAACTCCGCGCCCAAGTTGAACTTCACGAAATTGTTGCGCGTCGTCGTAAAAATCGCCGCTGTGATTTTTCTTGCTGCGGCTGCGGTCCTTCGCGTTTTGAAAAAGCAATGCCTCGGCTTTTTCGATGCCCGCCAGCGCGAGGTAATGTGCCTGAATGCGGTCGCCGAAATTTTTTTCCACGAGCAAATCCATCCGCGCCGTGTGCAGTACGCCGATGACGATCACCGACAACAGCGCGAGGCACCAGAGCAGGCCGACCAGGATGGAAGCGTTCTTGCGCATCGTTTTAATTATTGCCGCCGTTTCCCGGCATCTGGCCTGGCAAAGAATTATCGCCGGACGAACCGGAATTATTTTGCGCCGCGTCCGCTAGGTTCAAGCGCGCGACGGTCTGGAAAACGAGCGGCGGCTCGGGTTTTTCCTCGCCGATCGCGTCGGGATTTTTTTTCTTCGGATTGGAATCCAGCAGCAGCGTGATGCGCACGGCGGCGGGCAGGCCGGACAGATTGGATTTTTCGACGGCTGAATTTTGCTGTTTGCCGCGATCCTTGACTTCGCCCCACGAGTCATACCAATCCGTCCCGTCGAAATATTCAAACTTCAAACCGACGACGCCTTGCGCGATTTCTTCCTTGCTGCCGCCGTTCAACGCGTCGAGCGCGATGGTCGGATTGCGGCGACGCCACAGGCTGAACTGCCCCGTCTTCAAATCTTTGTCGAGATAAAAACTTTCCTGGCAAAAATCACCCTCGCGCGCGCGACGCGGCGTATAATTGTGCGTCGCAAAATCGAGATTGTCCGCCTCGATGTTTTCCACCGTCCGCGTCATGCCGAGAAAATCGTCGTCCTTGGACAGCGGACACGCCGCGCGTAGATCTGCGGCCATGATCGCCATCGCGACGCGGGCGTTTTGAATGATTTCCGCGCGCGGCTCGATCAATTTCTGCGCGGAAAATCCCGCGCCAAGACAAAGATACGCGCTCACCAAAATCAACGCCATCAAAGCCGAACTGATCATCACTTCAATCAAAGTGAAGGCGGAGTTGCGTTGGGAAAATCGTGCGTTCATTGCGTTTGCGTTTGTGTTTTCGATTTCGTGTCCTTCGATTTGTCGGATGAATCCGTCGGCGGCTCGAACAGCAGCGTTTTCAGTTCATAAATTTCCGCGCCCGTCTGCGAATTTTCCACGACGACATCCACGTCGTGCAATCCGGCAACATCCGTCGGACTGACCGTTTGCTTCCAGCCATACAGCGGGAGCGTCGCGCCGCAATCGCCGTCGGTCGTGCCGTCCGTCAAATCTTTTTCCGTGCGCAACAATTCGATCTGTCCCGCCGCGAACAGCGCGGCGGTGGTTTGCAATTCCGATTCCTTGCTCGAACTCAACGCTGTCGTGATGCCTTGCGTCAGGCCGACCAGCGCGATGCCCAAAATCACAATCGCGATCATGACTTCCACGAGCGAAAATCCGGCGTTGTGGTTCATCAAATTCATTCGCGCTCCATTTCGACGACGTGAACGCGCGCGGTGATCGGGTTGATGCGCAGCGCCAGCCGGAAACCGTCGCGGTCGCGCAGCAAAATGTCTCCCGCGTCCGCCGTGCCGTCGGGATAAAATGAAATTGTCACTTCGTCCGCCGGTGATTCTTCGCTTGGCGAAATGTTTTCAGTTGGCGCGGAATCACCGGAAACATTTTCCTCCGGCGGGCGAAACTCGATTGAAATGCGCGCGTCCAGTTCGCCTTTGCCGCCGGCCACGTCATCCGCGGGAACAAAATTTTCCTGTCCGTTTTCCATCACGCGTTTTTCGACGAGGTAATGTCCGGTTTTTTCGTCGAGCCGCACGCGACGCAATTGGTTCAAACTCACCGCGCGGCTGTAGGCGAGGTCAAAAACATTGATCAATTCGCGGCTGCTCGAGCGGAGCAGGGCGTCTTGAAAAGTTCCCTTCATTTCGGGAATCATCATTGCGGTCATGATGCCGATGATGACGATCACGACCATCAATTCGATGAGCGTGAACGCCGTCCGACCGCGTCGTGATAAAAATTTGAATTTCATTTACCAATTGCCGATGTCGGCGGCATCGCCTTCGCCGCCGTCCGCGCCGTCCGATCCGCGCGACCAGACATCAAAGCTCGTCGGATGATGCGTGCCGGGAAAACTGTATTGGTACGGATTGCCCCACGGATCGTTGCGAAGCTGTTTGATGTAAGGGCCGCGCCATTTTGATTCCGCACCAGCGGGCGCAGTCACCAGCGCCGGCAATCCTTCTTCCGCCGTCGGGTAGCGATCCATGTGGACGTAAAAACGTTCGAGCGCGGATTCGAGTTCGGCGATCTGCGATTTGGCGGCGCTAACTTTTGCGTCCTGCGTCGTGCCGATGAATTGCGGAATGATCGTCGCCGCGAGAATGCCGAGAATCACCACGACGACCATGATTTCAATCAGCGTGAACGCGTCCGACGTTTTTCTTCTCAATTGGATTTTCATATTTGTTGTTGGCTGAAATTTTTTAATGAATCGCGCGGCTCATCTTGAAAATCGGCAGTAAAATCGCGATCACCATGAATCCGACGAGCGCGCCGACGGCCAGAATCAGCGCGGGCGCGAGCAGCGAGATCAGGATTTTTGTCCGTGCGCGCATGTGGCGTTCCTCGATGTCCGCGACCTTGAGCAGCATCTCATCGAGCTTGCCGGTCTGTTCGCCGACATCAATCATCTGGATCACCGTGCCCGGAAAAATTCCCAGCTTGCGCAACGGCGTGGCCAGCGAATCGCCGCCGCGCGTTTCTTCCGCGACGCGCGCGACCTGCGCGGCGAGCACGGAATTGCCGATGGTGTTTTCGACAATTTTTAGCGCAGGCAAAAGTGACACACCACTTTTTACAAGTGTTCCGAGAGTTCGCGCAAAACGTCCCAACGCCGCCGCGCGCACGACCGAACCGATCAACGGCAGGCGCAATTTTATTTTGTCCCAATTTTCCGCGCCGCGCGGCGTGCGCAGATACCAGCGTCCGCCAAAAATAATTGCAACCAGCGAAACTAAAATCCACGGCCAGTAAGAATGCAGCGTGTGGCTGACTTTCAGGAGAATCAACGTCGGCAGCGGCAACACCGGCAGCATATCTTGCAACATGGAAAACAGTCGCGGCAGCACGACCGTCAGCAAAACCGTCACCGTGCAAATGCCGAAGACCAAAACAAAAACCGGATACGCGATGGCCGCCGTGACTTCGCCGCGCACTTCGTCCTCGTGTTCGAGCAGGTCGGCGAGGTCGGCCATGACTTTGGGCAGCACGCCGCCTTCTTCGCCGACGCGCACCATGCTGGAATATAATTTGCCGAACAGTTTCGGATGTTCTTCCAACGCGACAGAAAACGACGTGCCTTTGCGGACAGATTCGGAAATTTTTTTGACGACATCTTTGAGCGCGGGATTTTCTTCCTCTTCGCCGAGACTGTCCAACGCCATCGGAATCGGAATCGCCGCGCCGAGCAGCGCGCTGATTTCGCGCGTCAATGCCGTGATGTCTTTGCGCTTGATGCGATTCGCAAAGGAAAAATCCGCAGGCAGATTCGTTTTGGTTTTTGAACCCGATTTTGCAACTTCTCCATTTGATGAATTCAATTCCAGATTTGACGGAAACAGTCCGCGCCGGCCGAGCAATTGCAGCGCGCTCTTGCGATCATCGGCTTCGATGACGCCCGCGACGCTCGCGCCGTTTTCCTCGACCGCGTGGTAACGAAATTCGCTCATGGCATTTGTGTCACCAGCCCGAAAGTTTCCGGGTAGGGCGCGTCACTCCGTGCGCGCCGCACGTTGCCGGTCGTATCCGGCGCGCACGGAGTTACGCGCCCTACCAGTTCGCAACAATCCCGCTGGTTGTTATCAAAATTTATCATTCCTGCAAATCTCCCGATGACACGCGCAAAATTTCCTCGAGCGACGTGATGCCGGCGGACGCTTTTTGCAAGGCGTCCTGGTGCATGGTCATCATGCCGCGCTGCGCGGTGGATTTCAGTTCGGCGTTGGAACGTTTCTGCAAAATCATTTCCTTCAATTCCGGCGTGAGCGCGAGCAGTTCAAAAATGCCGACGCGACCGCGATAACCTGTGTTGCGACATTCCTCGCAACCGATGCCGTTGTAAAAAACGCCTTCGATTTTCCGTCCGCTCAACGCTTCAATCTTGTCGCGCATCGCGGAAGCGACGGGCGATTCCGCGCGGCAATTCGGACAAATTTTTCTTACGAGCCGCTGCGCCAAAACGCCTTCGAGCGATGACGCGATCAAAAACGCCTCGACGCCCATGTCCAGCAACCGCGTCACCGCGCCGGTCGCGTCGTTCGTGTGGAGCGTGCTGAAAACCTGATGGCCGGTCAGCGCGGCGCGAATGGCGATTTCCGCCGTTTCCGAATCGCGGATTTCGCCGACCATCACGACATCGGGATCTTGCCGCAAAATCGCGCGCAAGCCGCTGGCAAAGGTAAAATTTCGGCTGGGTCGGACGGGAATTTGCGCGACGCCGTGAAGTTCATATTCCACCGGGTCTTCGATAGTGATGATTTTCAGTTCCGGCGTGTAAATGCTTTGCAGGATCGAATACAGCGTCGTGGTCTTGCCGCTGCCCGTCGGGCCGGTCGTGAGAAAAAGTCCGTGCGGTTTCTCGACCAGCCGCGCAAGCAACGCGGCACGTTGAGCATCAAGACCGAGTTCTTCGGCGGTGGAAACTTTTGAATTTTTTTCCAGCAACCGCATCACGAGGCTTTCGCCGTAAATCGTCGGCATCGTGCCGACGCGGATGTCCACGCGCGCGCCGCGATGATTGATTTGAATGTGCCCGTCCTGCGGCATGAACCGCTCGGCGATGTTCATATCGCCCATGATTTTGATGCGCGAGACGAGCGCGGCGTGAAGCTGCTTTGGCGGTGGCGGTTTTTCCTGCAACAGACCGTCCACGCGATAACGCAGTTGCAGCGAATCCTCGAACGGCACGAGATGAATGTCGCTCGCTCGCTCGCGCAGCGCGGTGGAGATAATCAAATTCACCAGATTGATGACCGTGGGTTCGTTGGCCATCACCTCGATGTCGTGGAGATTTTTTCCCTCGCCGACTATCGCTTTTTCCGGGTTGAGGTTTTCGATCATCTTC
>CAXUBD010000123.1:0-5310 GCA_964249225.1 uncultured Verrucomicrobiota bacterium
TCCGCTTCGCCATGCGCCACGCCCTGCGCAAGATGAAGCGGACGCGGGTGATTTGCCGGAGAAAATAAAATTTTACGCGCCGCAGTTGAAACTTTACGCGCGCGCGCTCTCAAAAATTTATTCGCGCCCGGTCACGCATTGCTGGCTGCATTTTCTTTCCGCGTGCAAAACGGTGGCCGTGAAAATTTAATTTGGCAATTAAAGCGAAAGTTGCTCCGGGTCTTCATCGCTTTCCAGAACCGGTTTTTCTGCGGAGCTGCTTGGTTCGACAATCGCCGGCGCCGGAACATTTTCTTTGCGCAAATGCACGACGGCGGAACGCAGCAACCGTCCTTGAAACGTGTAGCCCGCGCCCACGGTTTCGCCGACGATGGCATCGGCGGTCGGCGGCGGCGTACGCTGGCCGGCGACTTGATGGCGTTCGGGATCAAACGGCTTGCCCGGCTCGGCAACGAATGACACGAGGCCGACGCGGCGCGCGACGCCGAGACAGGCATTCTGAAAACTCGCGATCTGGCCGGCCAATTCCGGCTGGCCGGAACGCGCAGCGGCGAGATTCAGCACAAAAATATGGTCGAGCGTGCGCACGAACACTTGCAGCCATTCGCCCTCGGCGCGGCGGAGTTTTTCAACTTCAAGACGGAGCGTGGATTTTTCGCTGTCGTTTATTTTTTGCATGAACTGGCTAAACTCGCGGACTTCCGTGGCCATTTTCTCGGCGATTTCCTTGGAGCCGGCGGAAGTTTTTTCGGCCTGCGACTGGACGTTCATCCATTCGTTCGTGGCGGAATTGATTTGCGCGGCGAGTTTTTCCAAGTCTTGAATTTTATCGGCGACCGCGCCAAGCGCGTTGACTTCGATCACTTTTCCAATCGCGCGATAATCCAAAATAAACGGCAGGCAGCCGACGACCGCGCCAATCGCGACGGCGACAATGCACAGGATCGCCTCGCCTTCCGAAATCGGATGCCGCGATTTCCAGACGATAAAATACCCGAAGCCGAGCAGCAGCGCGAAGCCGAGCAAAAACGGCCACTTCGGAAGCTTCCAATTTGTCACGTCGTTCATCCTGATAGTTTCGGCAAAATGCGCGGCCAGCGCAAGCCATCGCCCTCGCTTTCTCCTCGACTAATGTCGGGGGCGCCGCGAATCATTCGCGCGATGCGGACCTGCGTCATTTTCAATCCGGCGGCGCGCGGCAACAAGGCGCGCCACTTCCGCCAGCATCTCGGCGACATGGCCGGGCAATCCGCGTTCAAAGCCACGAACGCGCCGGGCGACGCGCGACGGCTCGCGGCGGAGGCGGTGGCGGAAAATTTTGAATTGATCGTGGCCGCCGGCGGCGACGGCACGGTGAACGAAGTTCTCAACGGCCTCGGCGACGCGACGGACGGTTTTGCCCGCGCGCGGTTCGGCGTGTTGCCGCTCGGCACGGTCAACGTCTTCGCGCGTGAATTGAAAATTCCGCTGCGCGTTGCGGACGCGTGGGAAATTTTGCAGGGCGGGCGCGAGACGAAAATTGATTTGGGTTGCGCGGAATTTTCGGCGGACGGCGTCCGCAAAAAACAATTTTTCGCGCAACTCGCCGGGGCTGGTCTCGACGCGCGCGCGGTTGAACTGGTGGACTGGTCGCACAAGAAAAAAATCCGGCCGCTGGCGTATGTAATCGCCCGATTGAAGGCGCTGCGCGAGAAGAAACCGAAGATTTTCGTTCGCGCAACCGGAAAAGTTTTCGCCGGCGAACTGATTTTGATCGGCAACGGTAAATTTTACGGCGGCGCATTCGAGATTTTTCCGGCGGCGGATTTGCGGGACGGGCTTTTGGACGTTTGCATTTTTCAACGTGTGGATTTTCCGACATTGGTGCGTTGTGCGCCAAGTTTTCTTGCGCGCCAAAAATTGCCGGAAAAAATTGTCCGCCGTTTTCGGGCGGAAAAATTTGAATTGGTTTGCGAGTCGGCGGCGGCGTTTGAACTGGACGGCGAATGGATCGGAAATTTGCCCGTGAAATTTTCAATTGCGCGCGAACGGTTGCGTGTCATCGTACCGTGAACGCCTTCTGCTTGCTGCGGGTTTCTCGTATGCTTAGTCTGTGCCCGCATTTGCATGAGCGAAATTCTTGTCATCGGCCACCGCAACCCCGACACCGACGCGATCTGTTCCGCCATCGGCTACGCGGAATTCAAGCGGCGCACCGGCATGGAAGAAGCCGTGGCCGCGCGCTGCGGCGACACGAACGACCGGATTGATTTTGTCCTCGCGACGTTCGGCGTGCCCGCGCCGAAATTTGTCGCCGACGTTTCGCCCAAAGTTTCCGACGTGATGCAACGGCGCATCTTGAGCGTGCGGCCCGACGCGACCGCCGCCGACGCGCTGCGCCTGATGGACGAAAAAAACCTGCGCATTCTGCCGGTGATGGATGCCGCGCAGCATTGCCACGGGCTGCTGTCGCTGTTCAAGTTGAGCAAATTCCTTTTTCCCGCCGTCAACCGCGCGCAAAATTCGCGCGAAGTTTTGTCCTCGCTGCTCAATCTGGCGAAGACGCTCGACGGACAGCTCGTCCTCGGCTTCGATTCGGAACGCGATGCGGAATTAATCTTGATGATCGGCGCGATGCGTTTGGAATCGTTCGTCGCGCGGCTGGAAAAATTTCCGCCGAAAAATCTGTGCGTCATCGTCGGCGACCGCTGCGACATTCAGAACGCCGCCATCTGCGGCGGCGTGCGCGTCTTGATCGTCACCGGCGGCGGCCCGGTCGAACCCAAAACCCTCGAGGCCGCGCTGGAAAAAAATGTCAGCGTCATCAGTTCGCCGCACGACACGGCCACCACCGCGTCGCTCTGCCGCGCCGCCGTCAGCGTTCGTCACGTGTTGAACGAGGAATTTATTTCCTTCCGCGAACACGCGCCGCTCGCGATCGTGCGCGGCACGGCCACGTCCACGGGCTATCAGATTTTTCCCGTGCTCGATGCCGAGGGCCAGACCGTCGGCATCCTGTCCAAGACGGATTTTCTGAAAACCGTTTCGCGGAAATTGATCCTCGTGGATCACAACGAACTCTCGCAGGCCGTGCAGGGCGCGGACGAAGTGGAGATCATCGAGATCATTGACCATCATCGCATCGGCGCGCTGACGACGATGCAGCCGATTCTTTTCCGCAACGAACCCGTCGGCTCGACCAGCACGATCGTGGCCGATTGTTTTTTCCGTCAGGCCGTGGAGATGCCGCGTGAGATCGCCGGCCTGCTGCTGGCCGGCGTCGTTTCCGACACGTTGAACCTGACTTCGCCGACGACCACGCCGCGCGACGCGGAAATTTTGAAGCAGCTCGAGCACCTCGCGCAGGTCAACGCGCGCGCGTTCACGGAAAAACTTTTTGCCTCCGGCTCGCTGCTCACGCTCAAGCCCGCGCCGCAGGCCATCACGACCGATTGCAAGGAATACCGCGAAGACGGCGTCACCTTCAGCGTCGCGCAGATCGAAGAAATCGGCTTCGACCAGTTTTGGAAACGCAAAAACGAATTGCTGGAAGCGCTCGAAAGCTACCGGCAAAAGCGTTCGTGCTTTTTCTCATCGCTGCTTATCACCGACGTGACCACGCAAAACTCGCTGCTGCTCGCGGTCGGCGCGGAGGCGTTCACCGACCGGATTGATTATCCGAAACTGGAACCCGGCATCTACGAACTGCGCGACGTCGTCTCGCGCAAAAAACAATTGCTCCCGTATCTCACGCATTGCCTGCGGGAATCAGCGGTGTTGAAAAATTCCTGAATCACGCTGGAATTTTTCCGGCGTTTCCGCCACATTGTCCGCGTGGAGGAACATAAAAAAATTCACGTCGTCGTGGTCGGCGCCGGCTTCGGCGGGCTGACGTTCTGCAAACATTTCCAGACCGCTGATGCGCGCATCACGGTGGTTGATCGCACGAATCACCATTTGTTCCAGCCGCTGCTGTATCAGGTCGCCGCGTGCGGACTTTCCGCGCCGGACATCGCGCAGCCGATCCGCTCCATCCTTTCCGGGCGCGAGGACATCACCGTATTGCTGGACAAGGTCGTGAATTTCGACCTCGCGCAGAAAAAAGTTTTCCTCGAAAAAAAGACGCTCGACTACGACTACCTCGTGCTGGCGATGGGCGGCCAGACCGGCTACTTCGGCCATAACGAATGGGCGCAGTTCGCGCCCGGCTTGAAAACACTCGCCGACGCGTTGCGCATCCGCAGCCAGGTCCTGCTCGCGTTCGAGAAAGCCGAGAACGAACCCAGCACCGCCGAGCACGACAAGCTCATGACCATCGTCATCGTCGGTGGCGGACCGACCGGCGTGGAGCTGGCCGGTTCGTTTGCCGAATTGACGCGCACCGTTTTGAGCCACGATTTCCGGCGCATTGATCCCACGCAAGCACGCATCATTTTGATCGAAGGCTCGCCGCGCGTGCTCTCGCATCTGCCGCCGGATTTATCCGCCAGCGCCCAGCGCCAGCTCGAACATCTCGGCGTGCAGGTCCGCACCGCGACCAGCGTCAAAAACATCCGCGAGGGCGAAGTCGAACTGGCCAGCGGCGAAATCATCCGCGCCGGAAACATTCTCTGGGCCGCCGGCGTTTCCGCAACGCCGCTGACAAAAAAGCTTGGCGTGGAACTGGACAAAACCGGACGCGTGAAAGTGAATCCTGATTTAAGCCTGCCCGGTCATCCCGAAATTTTCGCCATCGGCGACCTGGCGCTCGTTTTGGAAAAAGACGGCAAGCCCGTGCCCGGCGTTTCGCCCGCCGCGATGCAGATGGGCAAGCACGTCGCCAAAATTATCGAAGACGAAATCCGTTTCGGCGTAAAGCGCGCGCCGCGTCCGGCGTTCAACTATTGGGACAAAGGCACGATGGCGACCATCGGCCGCTCGGCGGCGGTCGCGTTGATCGGCAAAATCAAACTCTCCGGCATGCTGGCGTGGCTCGCGTGGCTGTTCATCCATTTGATTTTTCTCATCGGTTTCCGCAGCCGCACCTCCGTGCTGTTCCAGTGGGCGTATTCCTATTTTTCCTACAAACGCAGCGCGCGCATCATCACTTACCTGCCGCCGGAACCGGCGGACGAAAAGCGCCCTTGAAAAAATAATTTAAAAAAAATCGCTTGCGTTATTTTTAATTGCAACCATTATAGTAACAGTTATGGCGAATAATGTTCAATTCTCGATTGCGGTGCATATCCTGGCCGGGCTGGCGTGCGGTTGTGACATGAACGGGGTTACGTCCGGCCATCTCGCAGAGAGTGTCAACACCAGCCCCAGCTTTGTGCGTCGCGTCCTCTCCCC
>CAXUBD010000123.1:5320-8429 GCA_964249225.1 uncultured Verrucomicrobiota bacterium
AAGAAGGGGTCACGTCCGGCCGCCTGGCGATGAGCGTGAACACCAGCCCCAGTTTCGTGCGCCGCACGCTGGCCAAGCTATCCAAAGCGGACCTCGTGGAAACCGCCACCGGCAAGGCCGGCGCGTGCTGGCTCGCGAAAACGCCCAGGGAGATTTCCCTATTGGACATTTACCGGGCGGTGGACGCACCGAAGGCTTTTGCCGTCCACAATTATTCCGAGCAAAAAGTCTGCACCGTGAGCTGTCACATCAAGGCGGCGCTGGAAAAAGCCCTGGCGAAAACACAGAAAGCCATGGAAGCCAGCCTGGACGAAATCAGCCTGGCGCAGATCGTTTCCGACGTGAAGAAAAAATAATTTTTAGCCTTTATTGTTACTTGTTTAGTAACAAATTAGCAAACACAACAAACCAAAAAAGAAAGAATAACAGTTATGAGCACAAACAACAAACTCGCAGGCAAAGTCGCCGTCATCACGGGCGCGTCCAAAGGCATCGGCGCGGCCATCGCAAAACATCTGGCGGCGGAAGGCGCGGCGGTCGTCGTCAATTATGCGTCCAGCAAATCGGACGCGGACAAAGTCGTCGTCGAAATCACGGGCGCGGGCGGCAAGGCCGTGGCCGTGCAAGGCGACGTCGCGAAGAAGGCGGACATCGAAAAATTATTTGCCGAGACCAAGAAGGCATTCGGACACGTTGACGTTCTCGTGAACAACGCAGGCATCTACGAATTCGCGCCGCTTGAGCAGATCACCGAGGAGCAATTCCACAAACAATTTAATCTAAATGTGCTCGGCCTGCTGCTCACCACGCAGGAAGCGTTGAAGTATTTCAACCCCGCCGGCGGCAGCGTCGTCAACATCAGTTCGGTCGTCAGCACGCTCGCGCCGCCGAATGGCTCGGTTTATAGCGCCACGAAAGGCGCGGTGGATGTCATCACCGTTTCGCTCGCGAAGGAACTCGGCGCGCGCAAAATCCGCGTCAACGCCGTCCGCCCCGGACTCGTCGAAACCGAAGGCACGCACACGGCCGGCATCGCCACGGGCGATTTCCATGACGACTATGTCAAGAACGCGCCGCTCGGCCGCATCGGCCAGCCGCAGGACATCGCCACGGCCGTCACGTTCCTCGCGTCGGATGATTCGTCGTGGATCACGGCCGAAACCTTGCTCGTTTCCGGCGGGCAGCGTTGATATCAAAAAAGCTGAAAGAATTGAAAGCGGCGGGCTGGAATAATCTGCCCGCCGTTTTTCATCTGCCGATGCTCGTGCGCAAATCTTTTTCCAGACGGGCGAAGGCGCGTTCAAAGGCGTCGTGGTTCTTCCAGTTCGAGAAATCGGGGATGCGTTTTAGTTTGAAGCAAATCCAAAAACTTTCCAGATTTCCTCATCTGGTTTGAACAAAGGGCAAAAGAAAAATTTTCCGAAAAGGAATAAAAACTCTTCTTGGAATTTTCAAAGCCTTTATTTCGGCATTCCCAATTTCACCTTCGCCGCCACTTGCGCCACGTCTTTGTCGCCGCGACCGGAGAGGTTCACGATGATCAATTTGTCTTTGCCCAGCTTCGGCGCGCGCACCATGCACTCCGCGACGGCGTGGGCGCTTTCGAGCGCGGGAATAATTCCTTCGAGCCGCGCCAATTTCATAAACGCGGCGAGCGCTTTCTCGTCGGTCGCGTAGGTGTATTCCACGCGGCTGGCGTCGCGCAGGAACGCGTGTTCCGGCCCGACGGCGGCGTAATCGAGTCCGGCGCTGACGCTGTGCGTGGATTGGATCTGGCCGAATTCGTCCTGCAAAATAAAACTGCGCGTGCCTTGCAACACGCCGAGCGAACCGCCTTGAAAACGCGCCGCGTGCTGCTCGGGAAAAATTCCTTTGCCGCCGGCTTCGACGCCAATCATTTTTACTTTTTCATCTTCGAGGAACGGATAAAAAAGTCCAATCGCGTTCGAGCCGCCGCCGACGCACGCGATGAGCAGGTCGGGCAGACGTTTTTCCTTTTCCAAAATCTGCGCGCGCGCCTCGTCGCCGATGATGCGCTGGAAATTCCGCACCATCACCGGATACGGATGCGCGCCGTAAGCCGTGCCGAGAATGTAATGCGTGCTGCGGATGTTCGTGACCCAGTCGCGCATCGCCTCGTTGACGGCCTCCTTCAAGGTTTTTTGCCCCGCGTGAACCGGCACGACTTCCGCACCGAGCATTTTCATGCGATAAACATTGAGGATTTGCCGTTCGCAATCCACCGCGCCCATGTAGATGACGCATTTCATCCCGAACATCGCGCTCACCGTGGCGGTGGCCACACCATGCTGACCCGCGCCCGTCTCGGCGATGATGCGCGTCTTGCCCATGCGTTTTGCCAAAAGAATTTGGCCCATCGCGTTGTTGATTTTGTGCGCGCCGGTGTGCAACAAATCTTCGCGCTTCAAATAAATTTTCGCGCCGCCGAGTTCCTTGGTGAGACGTTCGGCAAAATAAAGCGGCGTCGGGCGGCCGCAGAATTCCTTGAGATAATAATTCAGTTCGCGCTGGAATTCGGGATCGTGCTGCGCGCGGAAATATTCCTCCTCCAATTCCTTCAGCGGATGCATCAACGTCTCCGGCACATAACGTCCGCCGTAAGGACCAAAATGGCCGTGAACGTCGGGCAAATCTTCTGCGGTGATTGCGCTCATGGTCTTATTTTCACGCAAAGGCGCAAAGACGCAAAGGATTTATTTAGTTGCAGTTTTTTTATACAAAAACAGATACTTTGGTGTCTATCCATTGATATGAAAAACACGATTCGTTGGGTTCTGATATTGGCGGTGGCTTGTGTCATTTGTTCGGCGGCCACATTTTCAATCGCTTTTCATCGCGGTTACAAAAGCGGTTATCACGTAGGCCTCGATGGCGGCCTTGCGAATGGCAGTTTTAGCGAAAGCCTTGGACTCTTGAATGCGTTGCAGATTTTGCGAGCCGGCGACATTCCTGGCGCCACTCGTTGTATGGAAACGGAATGTTTTGCCTCGGGAAAAATATATTATAACAATCCAACTCCCGATTTAGGAAAAGTCCAACTGGCAAAAGCGTTGTCGGAGTATCGTGCCACATATCGAACCAATAGCGC
>CAXUBD010000124.1:0-7908 GCA_964249225.1 uncultured Verrucomicrobiota bacterium
TTCGCCGCCCGTGCTTTGCGCAACGATGTGGTCGAGCCAGAAAACGTAGCGCTCGAAAAACTGGCGGAAATGTTCCGGTGTTTCCGGCAGCGCGTGAATCTTGAAAAATTCGCGGACAAGGCTGACGTCGGTGCGCCCGGCGAATTTCATTTTTTCCGCGCCGTGGTGCAGGTCGAATTCCGTGGCGAATGTTCTGGCAAACGCCAGCGTGCCCGCGCCGCCGGTGTGCACCAGCGTGCCGTCAATGTCGAATAAAACGAGCCGAACCATGCATGAAAATATCAGGACGTGAATCCGGCGGCGAGGTTTTTGCGCGCAGAAAATGGTTGCCACGAAAATGCCGGATGTGTTAATTCATTTTCACCTTCGGGCGGGGATTTCGATGAAGGCGTGTCGCGCTTTTACGCTGATCGAGCTGCTGGTTGTGATCGCGATCATCGCGATTTTGGCAGCGATGCTGTTGCCTGCCCTGAACCGCGCCAAGGCGACCGCGCAGGCGATTTCCTGCCGCAATAATCTCAAGCAATGGGGACTGGCGACGCATCTTTACGCGGCGGATCACGAGGATTTTTTGCCGCCGGAAGGCGCGCCGAATCCGACGGCGGCGGACACGAACGTGGGCTGGTATGTGCAGTTGCCGCTGGAACTGAACCTGCCGCGCTATGCGGACATGGCGTGGCGGACTAATGCCAGTTTTGATCCGGGAAATTCCCTCTGGATTTGCCCCGGCAATCCGCGCCGCAGCAATGGCAATAATCTTTTTCATTATTGCCTCAATGAAAATGTCAACGGCACGGGCGCCGACAACCTGGCCATCCGCATTTCAACCATCCGCCAAGCGAGCGCGGTGGTGTGGCTGTTCGATTCCAAAAATCTTCCGGCCGTCGGCCCGGCCAACTACGTCCACACCAATCTGCATAATCTCGGCGCGCAGTTTGTTTTTCTGGACGGACACGTGGCGCGTTTCAAACTTCCCGCCTATCGCGACGCCTTCGGCAATGTGATCACGAACAATCCCGATCTGGTCTGGTCGCCGTGAAAATTTTCCGGCGGCTATTGTATCAGCGGCATTAATGTTCCGCGATTGCTTGTTGCCAGCCATATTAAACCGTGGGGCGATTTTCCATACAACAGACTCAATCCGCGAAACGGACTTTGTCTTTCTAGTCTGCATGACGCAGCATTTGATTCGGGACTAATAACATTGGATGATGGGTTCAAAGTTGTGTTGAGTAAAAAGCTTCAGAAATTTTCCCGCAGCCCGCACTCGAACAAAACTTTATTCCATTCGCCGGACAGCCAATTCGTTCCCTGACAAGCTCGCCGAGCCGGACACAAACTTTTTGCGATACCACCGCGAACAGATTTTTCAGGGCTGACGCCCAGCGCCGTAGGCGCGACATCTTTGTAGAAACCAGAGCCAAACAAATTCAAAGCTCCGTTAGGAGCGGCATATTCTGGCAATCATTCCTCTCCGGTCTTGAAAATATATCGCGGGTCGTAATCCACGCTGACCTTCTCCAGCAAAGCAACATATTCTTTACGGAAAGATTTCTTCGTGTGATGTTTTTGCTGGTTCTCGATGTAACGAATGACCGTGCCAATCTGGGAGCGCGAATACGAAAACGCGCCAAAACCTTCCTGCCGAGAAAATCTTCCAATAACCCAACGCTTCTCGTTGATGAATTTTGACGAACCGGCTTTCACATCACGAACCAAATCCGACAGAGATGAATCTGGTCGCAAGCCAACGAGCAAATGCAGATGATCCGGCATATTATTTATCGCAATCAGCTTTTGCTTTTGACCAGAGACGATGCCGGTGATGTATTTTTGCAACTCGTCGTTATGTTCGGGCTGGATGAGGCTCTGCCTGCCTTCAACGGCGAACACGACGTGAACATAAATTTGCGTGTAGGTGTTGGCCATGCGCCGAAGATGCCGCTCCTAACGGAGCTTGAAATTCATTTTATTTTGGTTCTACAAAGATCTCGCGCCTACGGCGCTGGGCAAAACACTTTTGATTCCAAAGATAAACTCGCGCCAGACAGAACGGAATTCCTTGCCCAAAATTCCAACGGACTCACCGCCCGACAGAAGCCAGTGTGAAATTGCGGCTGGAAGCTCGCGCTTCCACGGGGCAAATTTTTGAAATCGCTTTGCGAAATCAACCAGTTCAGCGACAAACCTTGCGTATTCTCCGATGTGAACAGAGCTTGAACCGTTTTTTTCTAGCGGCCTTCAATAAAGTGGTTTGAGTGTCAGGCTCGGCATGGCGAATAAGTTTGCGCTGGAAATTTGTCAGCGTCAATTCCGTGGTTGGACCCCTGTGCGTTAAAACCCCGCATGGTTCCGCAACACAGCGGTTATTTTTCCTGTAGAATGAAAAAACCGTCTGGCGCGGCGGGGTTCACGGCGTTGATCGCGGTGAGGGTGAAGCTGCCGCCGGGCGCGGTGTTGGTCGCGAGCGCAATCCAGTTGGTCAACGGCAATGAAATGTTCGTGCTCATCAGCACGGTGAAAACGCCGCCGGTGATGCTGTTGGCGACGTTCAGGACAAGATTGGTCCCATCGAGGCTGACGCTGCTGATGATCGGCGCGGGAATGGGAACCGTATAATCGGCCACGACGGGCAGATGATCGCTGGCGTCGGTGAGGTCGAGGTAAAGTTGCGCGGCGCTGATGAAAGCCGGTCCGTTCGTCGCGAGCCGGTTGTTCAACGCGGTGTTGGCGGCGTTGTTCACAGTGTTCGAGTAGAAAATCGTGCCGTTGTTGCCGAACGCGTGGTAGGTTCCGGGAACATATTTCAATCCGCCCGCCGCGCCGTAATAAACATTCGTCGTCATCACCTGCAAATCGTCGCGGTATTGAAGCTGGTAACTGTGTTCCGTCAACATCACGAGGATGTTGGTGTCGGTGGTGGTGGTGCTCCAGTTGAGGTTCAGATTGTTCGCCGGATTCAGCGCGTCAATGCCCTGCCCCTGATGAATGCCGTTCGGTGCGGTGCCGGACAAAATGGTTTGATACCCCGCCTCGCCGCTGTCATCCACGTTGTAATCGCCGACGTAAAGCCTCGTTCGTGCGGATGATCTGCGCCTCGCCCAATCGCTTGGCTTCGTTGCCGGAGCCGGTGCTGGCTTTGTAATGGCTTACATAAATGTAAAATTCATTGGATAAAGCCGGCACGACCCCGGCAGGCGCGAATTCATAGCGCATGACTTCGCGATATTCGCCGCTGGCGGAACCCAGATTGCCCACGCCGCCGGATGGATCCACGGGGACGGATGCGACGAGTTGAATGGTTTTAGCATTGAAGACCAGCGCGTTCGGGCCGTTGCCACTGCCAATATTGGCGCTGCCGCCGAATTGGGTCGCTTGATAAGTGCTGTTGGAATACATCCCCGCCACGCCATAAAAGGAATTCAAAGCGCTCACAATGGGCGCGACCGTGGTGGGATTGCTCGTCGTCTCCTCCAAAGCCAGGATGTCCAACGGTTGAGCGTTGCCATTCAAAAGTTCCTCGCCGATACCTTCCAGCACGCCGCCGGCCTGCACATTAGCCGTGTTGCTGGGCGGCGCGATCAGGCCGGGCAACGGCGTTGTCCCGCTCACGTCCGCCTCGATGTTGTAAGTGACGATGCGCAGGGTCCGGGTCTGGGCAAAAGCGATTGTGGTGAAGTGGGCGGCAACGAGCAAAACCAGGCAGCCAAGAATAAAATCATTCGTATATTTTTTAATAAACTTTCCTCCTTTACTGCAATTCAACGGCGCCGATGATACAGATTTTTCCCCGAAACAAACTTTTTAAGGCGCGACCACGCCACGATAGAACCGTTGCGGAAACGAGTCCAGATTCGATTCGATGAATACAAACGGCGCGGTGTTCGTCTGCACCGAAAGCCAACTGCCCGCCGCCAGATTGGTGGACGCCTGCACCACATAGTTTGAACCCGCCGTGCCGTTGAGCGTGAATTGAAATTGATTGTTTAAAAATGTCGGAGACGAAAATGTCGGCGCAGCCGCCGGCGCATTCGTCGCGGGCAACGACACCGGCGCGACCACGCCTTGGAACGCCAAATCCGGCGCGGTGCTTTTCCCCGTGTCGAAAACATACCAACTGCCGGCGGAACCGGTGCCCAGATAATTCACGATGCGAAAAGTGACGTTGGTGCCCGCGCCCACGTTTTGCAACGCCGCGAATCCCGAAAGGTCAATCGCGCCAATCGAACCGCCGGTGTTGCTGATGACGGCGTAATTCAAGTTCGTGACGTCCGTGAACGCGCCGGAGCCGATCTGAAATTGCAGCACGCCGTTGGTCGGGCCGGTGCCGGAACGCCGGTAATCAAACCGGCTGACCGCCGTGAAGGAAACTTGATAGCCCGCGCCGGCCATGACGCTGAACGTCGCGAACTTATTTGAGACGACGGCGAGCGGCGCGGTGACGTTGGTGAAAGTCACGCCGCCCCACGCGCCGGTCGCGCCCGTTCCGCCGGTGCCAACGCCACTGCCGCGCGTCAGTCCCGCGCACGTCAGGTTCGGCGCGTTTGTGGTCGGCGTCAGCGGCGAGACGCCGTAGCCCGTCACCGCGCTCACGTCCCAGCCGATCAACGTGCCGGTGTAAGTGTTGGTGTTAGCGCCGTTGCCGCCGCCGGTCACGATGAAATTATTGGAACTCACCGCCGTGCCGCCGGCCGTCGTGACGCTGATGAAACCGGAGCTGACATTCGTCGGCACGGTGGCCGTGATCTGCGTGCCGGAATTCACGGTGAACGCCGCGCTCGCCGCGCCGTTGAATGCCACGGACAAGGCGGAAATGAAATTCGTGCCGGTGATGACGATGTTGTTGCTCGCCACGCCGTTCGTCGGTGAGAAACCGAAAATGGCCGGCGGCGGATTGGTGTTGCTCTGGCCGTCCACTTCGCTGCGCAAGGCGGAAGCGACGGCGGACGGCAGCGCGGTGAAAAAAATGAAGCCCGTGTCCGCTTCGATCTGGCTCGCGGACGTGACATAATTCGTCCACGACCCGCTCACGGAATTGTTGTTCGGAATTTTGATGGCGATGACGCGTGTCGAATTGGTGATGCGGCTCAACGCCGTGCCGCTGCCCGGCGGAACAATTACGGCGACTTTCCATGTGTAGTCCGCGATGACCGCGACGCCGCTGGGAATGCGGTTGGTGCCAAAGCCGCTCGGCCCGGCGATGATCAGGATTTCATCGCCCGATTGCGCCAGCGACTGGCAATAACTTTCCAGCGTTCCCCACGGGCCTTGGTTGTTGGCGGCCGACTGCGGCACGATGTTGGACATGAAAAACACCAGCTTGTTGTCGTTGGTATTATCCGTGCGATCCTCCGATGGGCACATGTGGCCGCGATTGAAATTGATTCCGCCCACGCCGTTGTAGTCGCCGTCCGTCACCCAGTAAAAATCCGTCGGCAGGTTTGTGTCCGTGTAAAACGAACCGTTGCGCCCGCTGCCGCCCATGTCGCCTGCCGTCAGATCCCAGCTCGCCCAGACCGGCTCGCCCAAATTATCGCTGTAATCAATCGCCTCGACCGTGCGTTGAATGAGGTAATGATCGTGATTGTTCGTGTCGGTGGTGGCGCCGCTCGGATTTCCGAGTTGCATTTGCAGGGACGCGTCAATCGTGGCGTTTGCCGGCGGAACCGCCAGAAACGTCACGGACACGGCCAATAAAATAATAATGCTTCTAAAAAAAGACAACGGGACTTGGTCCAAAGCTCGAACAACTGGTCCCTGGCCCACCGAGCTTCCATTGTAAAAACCCAAGCCTACTTAACGCTTTTCATTATAAGCTCGCTGCGCGTATTTTACAAATGACAATTTTTCACCCCGCCCGCGCAAATCCGCGTCCATCGGAAATTCCTTCCAGGTCACGCCGAATTCCTGCGCCGCGATTTCCCGCATCGCCCGTTCCCAATCCGCCCGCGCCAACGGAACCGGCGGCGGCTGCACCGAACCCTGGATGAGCAAACCCGATTTGTTCCGCCGCTGCGCCGCGCCCGCGATTTTTTTCCCGCGCCACAACAAATCAAATTTTTCGTGGCCAATAAAACACGCGCCGGGAATTTCCGGTTTCCGGTTTCCGGTTTCCGGTTTTTTGGAAGCCGCGAGTTCCGTTTCGATTTTTAACCTCCCGAACGCGCTTTGAATCCACGCGTGGATGCGACGATAACTTTCAATCGCCGCCAGCGAATGCCATTCGTGATTTGGCGGAGCGATAAAACTGTAAGTCCAGTCCGCGTCATGCGGCACAATGCCGCCGCCCGTTGGACGCCGGACAAGCGGACGCAGCAACGTCGCGCGTTCAACTTCGTAAAATTTTTGGAAATAGCCGAACGTCGCCGCCGGTTCCGTCCAGCCGTAAAAACGCAAAACCGGGCGGCCAAATCGCGCGACGTTTTCGAGCAATGTCTCGTCCAGCGCCATGTTGTACGCCGCGTCACACTTGCCGGAGTTGAGAAGAAACCAATTCATTCGATGGGAAGATTAGCCACAGAGGCACAGAGACGCAGAGCAAATTATTTTTCAACCTCCGTGACTCCGTGGCTCTGTGACAAAGTTTCTTTAACTCCAATTCGCGGACATAATTTCAACACTTCGCAATGCGCGCAATCCGGCTTCCGCGCGAAACATCGCCGCCGTCCATGCCAGATGAGCCAGTGGCTGAACAGCGTCCAGTCATTTTGCGGCACGAGCGGCATTAATTCTTGTTCGAGTTTCACCGCATCCGTGCCGCGTGCCAGACCAAGCCGGTTCGCGAGCCGCGTGACGTGCGTGTCCACGACCACGCCGACGTTGATGTCAAACGCATTTCCTAAAACCACGTTCGCCGTCTTGCGTCCGACACCGGCGAGCGCGTGAAGTTCATCCATCGAGCGCGGCACTTCGCCGCCGAGTTTTTCCGCGAGCGTGCGACAGCAATTTTGAATGTTCTTCGCCTTGTTGCGGAAAAAGCCAGTGGTCTTCACTGCTTCTTCAATTTCCGCCAACGGCGCGTCTGCAAAATCTTTGGCATTGCGATATTTTTTAAATAATTCCGCCGTCACAATGTTCACGCGCTTGTCCGTGCATTGCGCAGATAAAATCGTGGCGACGAGCAGTTCGAGCGGACTGGAAAAATTCAATTCGCAATGCGCGTCCGGATAAGTCTGTTGCAGCGCGGCGCAGATTTTCTTCGCGCGTTCTTTTTTGGCGATCGTGCTTTCGCGTGGCATCAAAAAGATTTTGCCACAGCTTTGAAAAATAAAAAGCCAGGACACAAATGTCCGGGCTTTCGCTTTGGAAGAATTACTTCGCGGCGGGCGCGTTGGTGGAAACCGCCGGCGGAATCGCGTTCGTCGGCGCGACGTAAGCTGGCGCGTTGGTGCCGAGAACTTCCGTGCTCGTGATTTTTCCCGGCAGGATTTTGTCGAGCTTGCCGAAATACCAGCCGCCGCCGATCGCCGCGAGCACGATCAACACCAAAATGATTTTCGGCCACGGACTTTTCTTTTCTGCGAACGGATCGTTCAAGTCACGCTGCGAGCCTGGCGGCAGCACGGCGATTTGCGTCAGGCTCGCGCCGAACGGCACGTTCATCTTGGCCTTGGCGTTCACCGCCCAGCCGTTCGCGTCGAGAATCGGACCGAGGTTGCGCTTCCGCAATTTCAACCACGCGATGATGACCGACGGCATGGAGATGGCCAGCAGGATGGCGGCAAATGCCAGCGGAACCTCCCATTTGGGAAGTTTGAAAATGCTGGTGAAGATCATGCCCAGCGCGCCGAGCAGCGTCGTCAACACCAAGCCGATCGCCGCGAGCGTGCCGGTGTCAATTTTGTGTGGCACCACCGGCGCGGCGCTGCCTGCGGGCGGCGGGTGCGAGCGCCGCTCGAGCACGTCCTC
>CAXUBD010000124.1:7918-8392 GCA_964249225.1 uncultured Verrucomicrobiota bacterium
GCCTGCGGGCGCGGCGGCGGCCTGCAAATTCGCGGTCGCAGCGGCATCGGCGGTGGCGGCGCGCTTGGCGACCTGCTCCTCAATGTAACGGACGAATTTTTTATACGGCGACCAGAACGCCTGCCGGACGCTGATGGGATTGGCGATGATTTTGGTGATCGTCGCGTCGTAGTCATTGCCCTTGCGGTCATAAAAAATGCCGTTGCGTCCGATCATCAAATTGTCGTCGTCGCCCTGCGAAAAAATCGCGACGATGCTTAACTTTTCGCCCGTGGCCTTGCGCAGACAGTCCACATACGCGAGATATGCGCCCGCGAGTCCGGCCATGATGCCGTGTTTGGCCGAGTCCTCGACCGTCAGGCACAGATCGCAACTGCGCTGGTCGAGATACAAACGGCCCGCCTGGAATATCGCGGGGACTTTGCGGCTGTAAAAATTTTTGAAGCTGACGAAATTCACGCACAGCGTGTAAAG
>CAXUBD010000125.1:0-1695 GCA_964249225.1 uncultured Verrucomicrobiota bacterium
CAAGTTTGTTTTTTTTGCGTAATTTTGACAATGTGGCTGGCCACATTTGGCCCTTGCTGGTGCTGGCCCATTGGTTCGGCGGCGGGGGTGGCATTGGTGGAAACAAGTATTTTGTGATGCTGTTGTGGGTTGGCCTGGGCGGATGCCTGATCCATGCCTGTTTTGATTTTCCCTTCCAGATCCATTCGGTGCTGACGTTGTTTCTGGTGTTGTGCGCGGTGTTGAGCTGCCTCACGCGGCGCGTCATGAATGGTGCGCAATAAAAAGTAGAAATCAGGAAAACAGAGACCAGAAATGGGGAAAAACTATTCCATGTTTTCTGACAGTAATTCTGTTTTGGATCGTTTCTGCTTTCTGCTTTCAAAATTTTTTAATTTGAGGTGCGATCATTTTTCTGACTTGCAAAAGTCCCGTCCGTGGTCACAATGTTCTGAAGGGTTGTATTGCTTATGTTTTCACAAGTTTGTTTTTTTTGCGTAATTTTGACAATGTGGCTGGCCACATTTGGCCCTTCCGCATTTGGCGCCGAAACCGACAACCAGAAGTTTTTTAACGCGACCCAGTCACCGGTCGCCACGGCAGGCACAAATCCGCCAGCGCAACCGGTTTTGACCCAAAACGGCGACATCCACACCGCTGATTCCGCCTGGGTTTTGCGACCCAATGACGTGATCACCATGACGGTCTATCTGGAGGACGACCTGAAATCCGAGGCGATCATTGATGTGAACGGCATGGTGATGCTGCCGTTGCTGGGACAAGTCAAGGTGGGCGGCCTGACCTTGGGCGAAGCCACCGCCCAGATCCAGAAGCTTTACGACAAGGATTATCTGGTCAATCCGCAGGTCAATCTGGTCGTGGAAAAATTCGCCGCGCGCCGGTTCGCCGTGCTGGGCCAAGTGCAGCATCCGGGCAGTTTTGATTTCCCACAGAATGAACCGGTGACCCTGCTGGAAGCCATTGCGATCTCCGGCGGTTACACCCGGCTGGGAGCGCCGTCCAAAGTGAGCGTGCGCCGCGTGGAAAACGGGTCGTCCAAAATTTATCATCTGAACGCCGATAAAATGACGGAGGACCAGAATAAAAAACAGTTTGAGATTTTGCCGAACGACATTATCACCGTTGGAGAACGGACCTTCTAGAAATTTGACGTCGTTTTGTCATAAACAATATGCCCAACCCCGATCCGCTAGATTCACTCCCGGCGATGGAACCTTCCGCACCCGGTGCCACCTCGGATTTGCACGGTGTCATCCGTTTGGTGTTGGATAAAGCCTGGCTGATCGTGGCGTGCCTCGTGCTGGCCTTGGTCGCCGCCGCCGTGTATGTGGAGCGGGCACCGCGCATCTATGAGGCGACCACCACGGTCCAAGTGGAGCAAGAAGACGCCAAAGTCGTCAAAGAAGAGCAGGTGGTGTCCGAAGACATGCGCAGCCAGGAAATCCTGAACACCGTGGCTCAAAAATTGTCCACTCCGGCCCTTTTGGAACAAGTGCTGCAAGCGAACAATTTGCTGCCGCCGGACGGCGTAGACATCACGAACGGTTCCAAGACATTCACGCGCCAAGACATTATCGTGGGATTTGCGAATAGCGTCAAAACTTCGCTGCGCCGCAACACGCGCCTGATTGACATCACCGTGCGCAACACCAATCCCCAGTTGACCGCGCTGCTGGCCAACGCGCTGGTCGAAAA
>CAXUBD010000125.1:1705-8320 GCA_964249225.1 uncultured Verrucomicrobiota bacterium
GCAGGATTATCGCAATCAAGTCGGCTCGGTTTCCCTCGAACAAAACCAGGACATCATCACACCGCAGCTTCAGGATTTGAACAAACGCCTAACGCAAAGCAAGGCTGATCTTATCCAGGCCAAAGGCACCTATGAGGACTCGCTCAACATGAGCACGAACATCGAAGACATCCTGGCATACCCGCAAGTGGCCGCCGACCCGGATGTGATGCAAATCTCTACCGGTGTGGCGCGGCTGGAAAACGAATTTGCCGTCGTCCGCCAGCGTTATCGCGAAAAACATCCCAAATACATTTTGGCCGAATCATCGCTGGAAGGCCTTAAAGGGCAATTGGCCGCCACCGTATTAAAAGTCCGGGCCCGCATCCAAGAAAGCCTGCGCATCGCCTATCAGAACGCCGTGACCGCCCGGCAAGGTTTGGAAACGCAACTGCACGACACGGAAACCAACGCCCTGCAATTGAGCGACAGCGCCGTGCGCTTCAACGTGCTGACCCACGAAGTGCAGTCGGACCAGGCTTTGTTTGATTCCGTCATCAGCCGGCTCGGCGAAACGGCGGTGGCCGCGCAGATCACGCCGGAAAGAATCCGCGTGGTCCAGCCCGCGCTGGTTCCCGACGTGCCGGCGTCGCCCAAAATAAAACTTATTTTCGCGCTGGCGCTTTTCGGCGGACTGGCATTGGGGTTGGGCATCAGCTTTTTGCTTTATTCCATTGATACTTCCTTTCGCACGGTGGATGAAGTGGAACATTATCTGGCCCTGCCGGTTCTGGGAGCGGTCCCCAAGTTGCCGCAAACCAAAGGCCAGGAGAACGAACTGGTGGCCGCCCAGGATGCCAATTCCGCCGGGGCGGAAGTCTTCCGCACCCTGCGCGCCACGCTTTCGATGTTGGGACGGGAAGAAGACCGGAAAATTTTTCTTTTCACCAGTTCGCTGCCCGGCGAAGGCAAAACTTTTACTTCGGTCAATTACGCCGTGAGCCTCGCGCAACAGGGACTGCGCACGCTGTTGATCGACATTGATCTGCGCCGGCCCATGGTCGAGGAATTCATTCTTGGTAAAAACAGCCGATTGCCCGGCGTCACGGATTATTTTCTGGGACGGAAGAAATTCGACGAGCTTTGCCAGCAGCACAAGGACGTCGCCAAATTGTTCTGGATTCCCGCCGGCAGTTCCGTGCCCAACCCGTCGGAATTGCTCCTGCAGGGGGATTTTCAACAACTGCTTAAGGAAGGGCTGACGACTTATGACCGCATCGTCATTGACACGGCACCGCTGCTGCCGGTGAGCGACACGCTGTTACTGGCCGGAAGAGTGCAGACAGTGGTGCTCGTGGTGCAGGGCTGCAAAACGTCACGCAAGGCCGTGGAACGCAGCGTCCAGTTGCTGAACAATGCGAGCGCCCCCACCGCCGGCGTGGTGCTGAACCTTTTGCCCAGCCGCCGATTCAGCGGCTACTATTATTCACATTACCACGGTTATGGGTATGGAAAATATGGTAAAAAAGAGGCCGAAAAAACTCCTGTGGATGCCAGATAATCAAAATGTATCAGGAACTAAGCCGTGACGCAGGTTTTGATCGTCGGGAGATTGGTCGGCAAATCCCCCGGAAGATTTTCTGCGATAAAGGAAATTGACGCGCCATTCGCCTGAAGTTTTTTTCACCGGTCACCGCACTTCATTTTGGCTGTAGAATAATCTTTTTAAATAATTTCCATCTAAAGATTTGCCGCTGACGGACAGGAGCCTCGTGCTCCTGACCGTTTTTGTTTTCAGGCTTGCGCTGCACGCCGCCGACTTCGGGAACCGGTGCAAAATTCTCCCCTTGCTGTCGTGGGATGGCGTTTGTATATTCGCGCCGTGACATTGCCCGCGCACGCGTTTCCGATTTTGAAAGCAACGCTGGCTGCAAATCGTCAAAACCGGCGATCGTAAAAACATATTTTAAATCTGCTGGTCAAACATGACCTGCAAAATAAATGCGACGGAGAGATGGCCGAGTGGCTGAAGGCGATGGTTTGCTAAACCGTTATAGGGTCAAAAGCCCTATCGGGGGTTCGAATCCCCCTCTCTCCGCCATTTTCGTTTTTGGGACCGGCACTGACAGCGAGTAACTCTTCGTGATTTTCATCAATTTTTCCAACGGTTTTTCATTGCGACGATTTGTCTGGCCTGTTTCCTTGCGAACGCAGGAAAGCCAGGCAGTTAAAACGCCGTGACCATAAATGACTGGGCAAGAATTCGCCAAAGCCAAATCAGCGGCCCACCCACAACACGGCGAGATTGCCGGGACCACCGCGTCCGCCGCCGCGCCGTTGACCGGCAGGTGCGTTCGTGGCCGGCGCTGGCGTAGCTGAGGCCGAGGCCGCTTGCGGCAGGCGCTCGGTGCAGATTAAAACAATCACGTTGTTCTTGGTGTCTAGCGATGAAGTTTTGCAACCCATTTTGGTTTGAACGGTCTGTTCTACTGCAAAACTTGTCGGGCTGTTTTCCTTGATGATGGTCAGCGTGCCGTTGCGTTGTGAACTCCACGCTTCCATCGTGGCGGGATTAAATCCACCGCCGTCCGTGCCGCCGTCAAGGGGCAGTGTGGCGAGAACTTTGCCGTCGTCGGCATTCATCACAACGCAGACGTTGGGATTCGCGCACATCGCGAACAGAATGTGGTTCTTCACGTCCAAGCCGAGGCCACCCGGATCACCGGCGCTGTCACCGAGGTCATACTTGGTTATGACCTTGAGCGTTTTGACATCCACGACGGCGATTTTTTTCTCGTCCTCTACATCCACATATAATTTCCCCTGACCGTCGCTTTGCGCCTGCTCCATCGCGCCGCCGACATCCACCGTGCCAACGACCGTGCCGTCCTTCGGATCAATCATCGTGATGCTGGGTGCTTCGTGACTCAAAATAAAAATCTTGCCCGTGTACGGTTCCCGCAGAATGCCATCGGGACGGCCTTGAACTTCAATGCTTTTGATTTTCTGCATCGTCTCGGTGTCAAACAGGCTGGGCGGGCTGCTGCTGCTGACACCGTGATGTGTCGCGGTGTCAATGGCCACGCCGTGGCCGCCGACGTTGGTGATAGCGCCGATATATTTGTGCGTGTCCAGATCGAACACGAAAGTATTTGTACCGCGCGGCACATAAACGCGCCGTTCTTCGCTGTCGGCGTAGACATAATCAATGCCGCCGTTGCCCATGAGTTGGGTAGTGGCGAGAACCTTGTAAGGAGCGGCGTCTTGGGCAAAAGCGTTGCCAGCCAGCAGGCCGATGCCAAGCAGAATGTGAGAAAGATGCATCAGTTTTTCAAATTAAAGTTGGTTGATTTATATGACACTCTGGCAGACGCAGATGAAAGAACAATGATTTCAAAATTACAGTTTTGTCACGCTTGGCCTGCGATTCAGAAATGACAAAACTGTCATACACCGTTCACGCGGCGTTCATTTCAATGTTATTTAATAGCGCGGCCTGAATTTCCATAAAAAACGGACCATATGAAAATCAAAATGATCGTCTGTTCCGCGCTGGCCGCCAGCTTGCTGACCGGCTGCGCGGACATGGATTCAAGTCACAGCGCGCAAATAGAATCGCCGAAATTTTCGCATCCGCGCGACATCACCAATTCTTACCTGCCGTTGGCGTTGCTGAAACAGGACATTTTAAAAAACGAAAATGAGCGGGTCGAACGCGTGGCCAAACCGGACGTTCACAAAAGGTTTCAAGTCGGCGCGCAAACCATCGAGGCGCTCGCCGTCGAAGACCGTGAATTTAATGCGTCTGGCGATTTGACGGAGGCCACGCTGGATTATTTTGCGCAGGATGACGACGGCAATGTTTATTATCTCGGCGAGGATGTTGACGAATATAAAAACGGAAAAGTATCCGGCCACGGCGGCGCGTGGTTGTTCGGCAAGGACACCCAACGGCTCGGCCTGCTGATGCCCGCGCATCCGAAAATTGGCGACAAATTCAAACCCGAAGATGCGCCGCCCATCACTTGGGAAGAGGATCAGGTGGTTTAGCTTTCGGAAACCGCGACGGTTCCGGCGGGAACTTTCCAAAATTGCGTGAAGATCAAGGAAGTCGCCAGCGACGGCGACACCGAATACAAACTTTACGCGCCCAACGTCGGCTGCGTGGAAGAAATCGAGGGCAAAAATCCGCTGCCGCTGCAATCGCACGAGGCAAAATAATCATGCTCCATTTTTTCGTTTCAACGATGCGATGGTTCTACGAATCTTAATCCATGCGTGTGCTCGTAGTTGAAGACGAAAAGAAAACCGCCTCGTTTGTCCGCAAGGCGCTTCAGGCGGAAAATTTTGCCGTAGACGTCATGGCGAATGGCGAGGATGCGTTGCTCGCCGCCGCCCACACGCCGTTTGACGCCATTGTCCTCGACATCATGCTGCCGGGGCGCGACGGCTTGAGTGTGCTGCGTCAGTTGCGCGAACGAAAAAACACGACGCCAATTTTGTTACTTTCCGCGCGCGGCGAAGTGAACGAACGCGTCGAAGGGTTGAACGCCGGCGCGGATGATTATTTGCCCAAACCGTTTGAACTGGCCGAACTCGTCGCCCGCGTGCGCGCGCTGACGCGCCGCGGTGGAGAAAATAAACCCATCGTTTTGCGCGTGGCGGATTTGACGCTCGACACTGTCACCCACAAAGCCCGACGCAACGGAATAGAGATTGAACTTACTGTCCGCGAATATCGCCTGCTGGAATTTCTCATGCGCTCGGCGGGCCGCCTTTGCGGACGCATGATGATAATGGAAAAAGTTTGGGACTACGATTTCGATCCCGGCACAAATCTCGTGGACGTTTATGTCCGCCGTCTGCGCGAAAAAATTGACGCGCCTTTTGAGCCTAAATTGCTTCACACCATTCGCGGCAGCGGCTATGCGCTGAAGGAAAAACCATGAAAATCCGCACACGGCTGACGTTGTGGTACGCGGCGATTTTGATTCTTTCGCTGATTGTGATCGGCCTCGGCACTTATTATCAGATTCACGAACAATTCCAGCGCGAACAAAACCGGCAGCCGGTCGAAAATCCCACTGAAGAAACCGGCGAGATGATTTTTCAAGTCGGCCTGCCCGCCGTCATTTTGGGATTGCTCGGCGGCTGGTGGTTGACGCGACGCGCCCTCGCACCCGTGACGAAATTGACGGATGCCGTTGAAAAAATCCACGAAAAAAATCTCGGCGAGAAAATTCCGCGCACGCACAACGGCGACGAACTCGACCGGCTCACGGAAATGTTCAACGCCATGACCGCGCGGCTGGAAAATTCATTCCAACGTATCCGCGAATTCACCCTGCACGCCTCGCACGAATTAAAAACGCCGCTCACGGTTTTGTGCGGCGAAACCGAAACGGCCTTGCAAAACGAATCACTTTCGCCCGCCGAACGCGAACGGCTGTTGAGCCAGCTCGACGAAGTGCGGCGGCTCTCAAAAATCGTGGATGGCCTCACGCTGCTTGCCAAAGCCGACGCCGGGCAAATCGCCTTGAAGCTGGAGCCATTGCGTTTTGACGAATTGGTGCGCGACAATTTCGCCGACGCGCAAATCCTCGCCGAGCCGCACGGAATCAAAGTCGAGCTTGAAACTTGCGAAGAAATTTCCGTGCGCGGCGAGCGGCATCGCTTGCGGCAACTTTTGCTCAACCTCGCCGACAACGCGGTGAAATACAACCAGCCGCAAGGGCTCGTGAAAATAAGTTTGCGACGCACAAACGGTTTCGCCGAATTCAAAATCGCCAATACCGGCGCGGGAATTCCGCCTGAGATTTTGCCGCGCGTCTTCGACCGTTTTTTCAGAGGCAACCCTGCCCATGAAAACACAATCGAAGGCTGCGGCCTTGGCTTGAGCATCGTGCAATGGATTGTTTCCGCGCATGGCGCAACGATTCAAATCGAATCCGTGCCGTCAAAACTCACAACCGTAACCGTCCGCCTGCCGCTCGAAACAGCAACCAAGCCCGCATGAAATGCTGGCCACACATTTTTGGAATTATCCTGTTTGCGGGCTGCGCGCATTTCCAACCGCAGCCGCTCGCGCCGGAAAAAACGGCGGCGCAATTGGAGTCGCGCCGATTCGATGACGACGGTTTGAAAAAATTCCTCGAAAAAAATCTCGGCCACGATTTGCAAAACTGGCCGCAGACAAATTGGGATTTGCCGGAACTATCGCTGGTCGCATTTTATTTTCATCCAAGCCTTGAAGTCGCGCGCGCGCAATGGCTCGTCGCGCAGGCGGGTTTGAAAACGGCGGGGACGCGTCCGAATCCTTCCGTCACTGTCACGCCCGGCTACGATTCGCAAATCCCCGGCAATTACAGTCCGTGGCTCGTGCCGGTGACGTTTGACATTCCGATTGAAACGGCGGGCAAGCGCGGCAAACGGATTGCCGAGGCGGAAAAAATTTCCGAGTCCGCGCGCTGGAATTTTGTTTCCGCGATTTGGAAAATCCGCAGTGACGTTCGCGCCAGTTTGCTGGACCTGAAAATTTCCGAACAACGCGCCGATTTGCTTCAGAAACAATTTTCCGCTCAGCAGCAAATCGTAAAAATGCTGCAACAGCGTTTTGATCTGGGCGAAATCGCGCGG
>CAXUBD010000126.1:0-5573 GCA_964249225.1 uncultured Verrucomicrobiota bacterium
CGACGGACCTTGACGATTTTGATTTTTCCGGAGCCGATTTTTAGTCCGCAGTTTTTGATTCGTTTCAGCCCGGCGAAAATTTCTTCGCGGGCGGCGCGCGAACAAATTATTTTCTTCGCGCCATAAACCGTGACGTTGCACACATGCGTTTCGACATTGAAATGGGATGAAGCCGGCTGACCGAAAATTGCGCCGAGCAGTTCCGCGATGGCGTCCTCGGCTTCGAGCGTCGTGGCGACGGAAATCCGCCAGAGCGATATACGTTTCATTTTCAAAGTTAGGGCTCGACGGAGTCTCGCCCCACCAAATTTTCAAGCCTCAATTTTCAGGTCGGAAGATCACGCCATGGCGTGAAATTGAGCAGTTCAATTTCATTCATGTGCGGATGCAACGCGACTTGCGTGACGCTGGTGTATTCAATGTCGAACGAACCGGTTTTCGGCAGCGGCAATTCCAGCAGCAGCGCGAGCATCATGCGGATGACCCCGCCGTGACAAAAAATCGCCGCCGTTTTGCCGCGATTTTCGCGGATGATTTTGCGCAGGCACGGCTCGACGCGTTTGCGGAAGTGGACGGTGCTTTCGCCGTTCGGCACGACGCCGAGTTCGATTTTGTCGAGCCATTCGTAAGGCTGGATGCCGAATTTTTCGCGCACGGCGTCCCAGCCGAAACCCGTCCAGTCGCCGAAATCAATCTCGCGAAGTCCGGGCATAATGACGGCCTTGACCGGATGATGTTTGCGCGACGGCGCAAAGGTTTGCTGCACGCGTTTCATCGGGCTGGCGTAAATGGCGTCGAATTTTTTCTTGCGCAGAAATTTTGCGAGCGTGACGGCTTGTTCGTGGCCGCGATCGGAAAGGTTCATGTCAATGCGTCCGCCGAAAACGCCTTGATAACGCAATTCCACTTCGGCATGGCGAATGAGCAAGAGCCGCGTAACGGGAACGGGTTTTTTAGAATGAAATTTTTTTGCGGGCAAACGTTTCGTGGATGACATGGCTTGAATTCAGGCGAGCGCTTTTTGCTGCGCGATGAGCAGTTGCGAAATTCCGATTTTTCCGAGCGCGAGCAAATCGGCGAGTTGCGATTCGGTGAAAGTGGCCTCTTCGCCTCTTCCTTGAAGATCGATGAATTCGCAGACTCAATTCATCACGAGGTTCAAGTCCAAGCACGCGGCGACGTCTTCCGTGTAACACAAATCCAGCAATGGTTGGCCGTTCACGATGCCGGCGCTGACGGCCGCGACGGATTTTAAAATCGGATTTTCCGTCAATTTTTTTTCGGCGATCAATTTCTTCACCGCGAGCGACAATGCGACGAATGCGCCGGTGATCGCCGCCGTTCTTGTTCCGCCGTCAGCCTGCAACACGTCGCAATCAATGCAGATCGTGCGCGCGCCGATTTTTTCCAAATCAATCGCGGCGCGGATCGCGCGGCCGATAAGCCGCTGGATTTCGGACGAGCGGCCGTCGAGTTTGCCTTTGGTGATGTCGCGCGGTTTGCGTTGCAAAGTGGAGTAGGGGAGCATCGAGTATTCGGCGGTGAGCCAGCCGCCGGAGATTTTTTGTTCCTTCATCCAGCGCGGCACGGTTTCCTCGATGGTGACGCCGCAGATGACGCGAGTGTCGCCCCATTCGATGAGCGTGGAGCCGGTGGCGTAGGGCGCGATGTGATTTTGAAAACGCAGCGGGCGAAGCTGGCTGGCGGCGCGACCGTCGGCGCGAATGGGTGAATAAGACATAATTCGCGGCGATGGTAGCGAAGCCTTTGTTGAATCGCAAATCGCGAATCACTACATCGAGGTTTTACAATTCACGATTAAACGATTCAACGTTTCTCAACTTCCAAACTGGCGAACAGACTTTCCATGCTGTTCAGCGGCGCGCCGGCTTTCGGATGCAAAATCTGGCGCAAGTAACCCACGGCATCCGGTAAAGTGCGGATGGATTTAGGCAGCATTGCGCCGGCGGCGTTGGCGTGGCCGCCGCCCTGGAATTTTTCCGCCACCTTGAGCGCGTCGCCGTTGCGGCTGCGGAAGCTGGCGATGACGACGTTGTTGGCGCGGCGGAATAGCGTGACCAGCACCGGAAATTTCACTGTCTGTTTTTCGAGCAATTGATGGACGATCAAATTATTGTTGCCAATGACGGTCTCGACGTAGCCGACGGTGGGGCTTAATTCGGTGACGTTGCTTTTGCTCCACTCGTAACCGATGGGGTCTTCGATGCGGCGTTTGACGGCCATGACTTCGAGCAGCGGATGGTCCAGTAATTTTTCGATATCGCCGCCGATGAGCGAATGCAGATTCCAGAACTGATAAATTTTGACAAGGTTCGCGTAATCGCCCGCGAGGACGAAATCCGGGTCGTCTTCCAAAAACAGATCGGCGACGTTGTTCAGATGCACGAGCCGGTCGAGCGCGGACGAACCGATGCCGTGTTCCCGGCAAAGTTCGTAGCAAAGCAGGCCGGCGGATTTCGTGACGTCGTGGACAAGCCGGGCATATTTTGGTTCGGCGTCGGTGACGTGGTGGTCAATGATTGCCCATTCTGATTTATCGAGGCGCGTTTCAAAAGTGAAGTCCGTGACCCACGCGGCCTTTTCGCGCAGCTCGCGCTGTTTCCAATAATTGTAATGGTAGGCTTCGAGCGGCACGTCCCGGCCGTAAATTTTCCGCGCGAGTTTTTGCAGCAACAGGCCGGCGACGAGGCCGTCGAGATCGCTCTCGTGTGTGAAAATAATTTCCGGCTTGGGCAGTTCCGTCATGACACCAAGATAATTCAATCGCCACGGCAACGCGAGGTGAATTGAACAGTCCGCTGCCGCGCCCGCATTATTCGCCAAATGCCTGGGTAAGTCCCGTGTTGAAAGTCTGCTCGAAACGTTCTTGAGCGAACCAAGGCAATTCGCCAGCCCGGATCAATCGTTTCACCACCTCGCTATAAAATGCGATATGTGCCCATGGCAAAAACACCGGTAGAATGTAGCCGCCTTCGCTCGTCGCCCGGAAAAACCGGCAAAAACTCAAGATGGAATCCACATCTTTTTCCGAGTCGGGAATACGCTTGTGGAGCACATCATCTTCGAGCATACCGTGTTCGCGCTCGATGGCGCGCGGTATGGCCTTGGCGGGAATGTCATCAATCATCCAGCGAAATGATTCAAAAATTTGCGGTTTCATAAAATAGCTGGAAAGCGGTGGGGGTTGTCAGATGCCATTTAAATCAGCATTAGATGAAGCGTTTTTTCGCACTGGAATCTCCGCTCCGTTTTCCACTAGTTGAAATAGCTTTTTAAATGCCAATAACATTTTCGCCGAATTTCAGGAATTCCTGATCAGTCATTTAATGCCGCGATTGCATTGTGCAACAAGCGATTGCGTGATGCAAATTCGGTAAGGTGAATGAAGGCGGTCAATCCCGGCTTGATGATTTGAGCGCCTGGCAAATCTGATCTTTGAAGACGAACGGAGGGCCATGCAGAAACATCAACCCGCCGTTGAGAGCCTCGGAAACTTTCGCGGACAACTCCTCGACTGTATTGCAGGAGAGAATGGTATAGGCGGGGAGATTTTTAATTGCACCCACGGTTTCAAGTGATTTGTTCATAAAATTTTTCAATGATGAACCAAACTGCCCGCACTATCCTTCACGTGCAACCACGATTCAATGGAAAAATTTCCGTCCCTTTTTTTCCGGCGTTTCTGAAGCCGGCGTCCCAAATGTCAAGCATGCAGGTTTGATAGCGATCGCATTAATCAATTTCCTTGAGCCGCTGTCGCCAGCCCGACCTTGGTGATGTTGAGGGCTTGGAGGGTGTCAAGAACGGCGATCATATGTTGGTAGTCCACGTCATCCGCACCTTTGACGACGACGGAGAGATCGGGATCGGCGGTTTGAAGCCCGGCGAGCTTGTCTTTGAGTTGTGGCAGGGTGACGATCTGGTCGTTCAGGATGATCTGACCTTGGGCGTTGACGACAATGCGGTTGATCTTCGGTTCGTCCGGTTTCTTTTCCGGCGGTTTGCCGGAAGGCAGATTCATTTCCAGGTTGTTCATCATCTGCGGCGTCGTGATGATGAAGATGACCAGCAGCACGAATACGAGGTCGAGCAGCGGCGTAATGTTCAGCTCGGCCATCGTGCCGTGGCTGCGCTTGGATGTCTTCTTCAGACTCATGGTAAAACAGGTTCGGTCGCTTCGGATTGAACGTCGAAGCGGATGGTGATGCGCGGCGGAAAATTGGTCGGCGGCGGCCGGTCAATGTGTTTCACACTTTGAAAAACCTGTCTCACCGAGTCGTCCCAATTGGCGTCGCCGGAGCTTTGTGAAAATTCCGGCTGGCCCAAATCGCCTTGGCGGTCCACGTTCACGGCGACTTCGACGACGAAGGCATCGTCGTTGGCATTTTCCGGCCGGTTCCATTTCTGGCGCAGGGCGTATTCGACGTAGCCTTTGTAGAGTTGCACCGGATCGCTCTCGGAAAGCACGGTCTTGCCGCCGCCAAATTCAAACGCAGGCAATTCGGTGTTGGCCGGGGCCACGACCGGCGGCGCGACGGTGGGCGGCGCAACTTGTTTTGTTGCTTCCACAATTTTGGGAGTTTCGACTTTGGGTTGCTCCACCACTTTCGGCGGCTCAACCTTCGGCGGTTCCTTGGGTTTATCCGGCGGTTTTTCCTTGATCATCTGCACGGAGATTTTCTGGATTTTCTTGCCCAGAAAACCTTCTCGGGCGGCAAAAAAAATCAACGCGCCCACCAGCACGGCGTGGAACGTGAAGGAAATCGCCAGATTGACCCGGGACGAGTTCTTTTTTTTACGCGCTGCAGTTTGCGGGATCATTTGGAAAGCTATGGGTTTTTAATGCTTAATTTCAGCCGGAAAAGCCGGCCGGCCCTGTTGATCTGAAATTTAAAAATAAAACTCACTTGTTGATTTCCGTGGCCAGATCCACTTTCTGCACGTTGGCCTGCTGGCAGAGATCCAGCACGGTGCGGATGTCTTTATACTTCGTCTTGGCATCGCCTCGCACGATGATGTTCAGATCGGGATCGTCCGTACGCAATCCGATCAATGTCGGCAGCAGATCGCTCAACATCAGTTCCTTCGTGTTCAAAAATAATTTTCCATCCGCCTGCAATGAAATGTAATTCGCCTTGCGCGGGGGATCTTTCTCATGCTTGGCCGCCGTGGGCAATTTCAAGTCCGTGTCCTTGACCGGCGGGATCGTCGTGATGATGAAAATGACCAGCAGCACGAACGCCAGGTCCAGCAGCGGCGTGATGTTCAACTCCGTCAGCGATTCATGCGCGCTGTGCGAACATTTCTTCATGGTGTGAAAATTCTTTTCAACGGGCCGGCAGTTCGGCCGATTCATGCCGCTTCAACGCGCCGGCAATTTTTTCCTCCAGGTCGCGGTTGTCCACGTAAGTGTGTTCGATCTGCGTCGCGTAACGCGCCGCGAACCCGTCCAGTTCCTGCGTGATGTGCCGAATGGTCGTCACCATGAAGTTGTAGGCGAACATCGCCGGAATCGCCACGAGCAGACCCGTCACCGTCGCGACCAACGCGGC
>CAXUBD010000126.1:5583-8295 GCA_964249225.1 uncultured Verrucomicrobiota bacterium
CCATCGCCGTCAGGCTTGCCTGCTGCGCCACTGCGATGCCCGCGAACGTGCTCATCACCCCCCAAACGGTACCGAGCAAACCGATGAATGGCCCGCCCGCGACGGCGGTTGACAAAACGATCATCCCTTTTTCCAACGTCATCGCCTGCGCCGCCGCCGCTTCTTCCAACACCACCTTGATCGCGTCGAAGGAATTCATGCTGATCTTCGTCGTCATGTTGCGCGCCAGATGATCCGTATGGCCCGCGCCAATCCCCGAAACCACGATGCCTTTCACCGCCACTGGATTATTTTTCAGGTGATAGTTCAATTCATCAGCCGCGCGGATGTAGAGTTCATAAGCCGGCGCGCCGTCGAATTCCTCGCCCTTGCGCTGGATGTCCAGCGGATCGCGCGTCGAACCATAGGCCGCGAAAAATTTCTTCGCCGCCGCGCGCGCGATCAACAACTGCCGCAGTTTCGTGATGATGATCGTCCAACTGAAAAGCGAGAGCACCAGCAGCACCGCGATGGTCGCCTTGCCCTCCGGCGTCGCCTTCTGGATCGCAAACTGCAGCGCCCCGTCGGCCAAGAATGGATGAATCAATAATGTCGTCATAGGTTTTTAGTTTTAAGTTGAAAATTTCCGCGCGAGAATTTTTTTTGATTTTCAATTTTGAGTTGCCTTCAATCCTTCTTCGGTAGCAGCACCGTCACCCGGCTCACTTTTTGCGCGAGTGCGATGCCCTTGCCTTTTTTCTTTTTCAAATCATCGTTGTCCCCCGCATCATCTGTCTTCGCCACTTTGGTGGCATCGTCGCTGGCGGCGGATTGACTGGTGGCGTTGGCGGCGGTGCCTTGTCCCAAACCGCTTTGCCCGCTGGTGCCGCCGGAAACATTTGCGGAAATCAGGGAGGCATCAATGCTGCCGCCGCTGGCAGTGACCGCGCCGACGCCGATGATGGTGCCGGAAATCGTGCCGCCGGAATTGACGCTGACATTCGCGCCGCCGAGTGCGGTGACGTTCACGTTTTGCTGCGCGCTGATATCAATGTTGTTGCGCGCGAAGATGAGGCCGAAAATGCTACCGCTGGCGTCGAGTTTCGCGTTGCTGGCGATGATGCCCGAACCGCTCGCGTAAATATTTTTATCATGGGAAACAAAAACCGCCGTGCCATCGGCTCCGTTGGCGGCGGTGACGGGATGATTTTCGCTGTCGCGCAACTCGTATCCGGCCAGCACGGTCGTCGTGGCGTCGGGATAATTGAATTGATTCAACGGCAACTGAAGAATGCCGGCGACGTTTGCGTTGACGGTACCATTGGGCGCTTCGACCAGAATGTTGCCGAGTTCCGCCACGGGCGCGGGATAGCTGGCGCGACGACTCGGAAACGTCAGCGCGAGAATGCCGCTGAAGGGAATTTGCGGCGCGGTGCCATAAACCGTGCGCGTTTCTTTGCCGGTGATAGGGTCCGTAGTAACACCAACATAAAACGCGGATACCGTGATAATCGAAGAAGCGCCGGTGCCGGCGTTGATGTCGCCATTGAGCGATTCGACTGTCACGTTGCCGCCGTCGAAAGCGGCGATGCGGGAACCATTGACATCAATGTTGCCGCCGGCAATCACGGAAATATCCGATCCTGCGGTCGTAAAAATGCCGCGCGGCTGGCTGGTCTGATCAGTGAAGAAGTCCGACCCGACGCTGACACTCCCGGCGACATTGATATTTAACGCCCCGCCATTTTGCGATGAGATGGAAGTGGAAAACATATTCAAATCCCCGCCGGTGGTCGTCACGTTGATGTCCGCGCCTTCGGTAAAATCCTGGACCAGCGGATAAACAAATTCGGCGTTGCCGTTGGCGTCAAAGATCGGTTTGAAATTTTTATCGGTCAGGTAAGAAAGGTCGTAAGTCACGCCTTGCGACTGGATGCCGAGCGTCGTTCCGAGATCAATGCTCCGGGCCCTGATGTCGAAGAGTCCGCCGCCGCCCAGGATGTAGCCGGAATCGTTGCTGGTGATCGTCCCAAACTTGGCGTTTTGCGCATCGAGCGCGGTTTTAAGATTTGCCGCCGTGGTCGCGTCAATCACGGCAACCGGGTTGGGCAAAATCTGCGGCGTGATCCCGTCGGGTTCATATTGCAGGACGCCGTTGACATAGTTGTAAACCGTCAGCGACTGCAACAGAGACAAAATCTGATCGGTCAATCCTTGAATGGTCAGCGTCCCGGTCTTGGCATCATAGAAAATCTGCCGCGAAAGATTGGCGGCCAGTTGGGCGTCAGCGGAATCCGGCGGCACTTCGGAAAGATATTGCAAGAGTGGCGCGGCGTCCGCATCCGCGCTGGTGAATTCCCCGCGATTTTCAATGTCGCCGCCGACATAAATTTTGGTCACGTCGCCGGAATGCAGATTCATGCCCTCGAAACGGCTGTTGATCATGTCGCCGCCAACCAGGATTTGCGCCGCCTCGGGAGAACTTAAAAGCACATTGTCCATGTCACCGGCGATGCTGAGCGATACCGTCGTCGCGCTGTCTTGATGGATGGGCGTGGTGGCATGATCGGTGCGACCGAACACATCGGCATTGACATCGTAAAATTGATGATAGCCGCTGTCGGAAACGATCAGGTCAAAAATGCCCGACGGCGAAGAACCCTGCAAACCACCGGCGCTGGTGATCGTCAAGCTGCCCAACGGCGAGGGAAATAATATCAACTGGGCCAGCTC
>CAXUBD010000127.1:0-4667 GCA_964249225.1 uncultured Verrucomicrobiota bacterium
GGCTTGCTCGGCAAGGAAGTCGAAGTCGTCGCGGTCGGCGACATCGTGCCCGCCGACAATCTCGCCTATCTGCTCAAATACGATTCCACGCAGGGAAAATTTGCGGGAACAGTCGGCTCCAAGAAATCCGCCGCCGACAAAACGGAAGACGATGTTTTGATCGTGAATGGAAAAGAAATTTTCGTCGTCAGCGCGAAGACGCCGGCGGAATTGCCGTGGAAAAAATTCGGCGTGGACATCGTCATCGAATCCACCGGCCTGTTCACCGACGCCGACAAGGCGAATCCGAAATCCGCCTACGGCCACATCACGGCGGGAGCGAAGAAAGTCATCATTTCCGCCCCGGCGAAAAACGAGGACATTACGATTGTCATGGGCGTCAACCACGAGAAATACGACGCGGCCAAGCACGCGATCATTTCCAACGCGAGCTGCACGACGAACTGCCTCGCGCCCATCGTCCATGTTTTGTTGAAGGAAGGTTTCGGCATCGAGGAAGGTTTGATGACGACCATCCACAGCTACACCGCCACGCAAAAAACCGTGGACGGTCCGAGCAAAAAAGATTGGAAAGGCGGACGCAGCGCGGCCATCAACATCATTCCCGCCTCGACCGGCGCGGCGAAAGCCACCGCGCTCGTTTGCCCCGAAGTGAAGGGCAAGCTGACCGGAATGTCCTTCCGCGTGCCGACGCCGACGGTTTCCGTCGTTGACTTGACCGTTCGCACGGTAAAGGAAACAAGCTACGCGGAAATTTCCGCCGCGATGAAGAAAGCCAGCGAGACGTATCTCAAGGGCGTTCTCGAATTCACCACCGACGAAGTCGTCAGCACCGATTTCATCCACAGCAACGCGTCGTCCATCTTCGACGCCGGTTCGGGCATCGAACTGAACAAGAAATTTTTCAAGCTCGTGAGCTGGTATGACAACGAGTGGGGCTACTCGAACCGCGTGGCCGACCTGCTGAAATTCATGATCGGCAAAGGGCTGTAAGCGGAATTAAAATTCAAAACGGCGGACTGGAAACAGTCCGCCGTTTTTTGTTTTCGAGAATCAATTTAATTTTGCAGACCGCTTTGAGATTTGGCTGATACTACATAGTCAATTAACTTGCTCTTTTCTGGAAATGTAATTTCAGCCAAATCATCCCCTTCACATCCCCTTCAACCAAAATAAAGACAAAATTAAAGATATGTAGGCGACAAAACTCTCTCCGCGTGTGCGACGCCTGATAAGAAGGAAAACACTCCAAGCGAACGGTAATAATGAGAAAACCATAGCTCGGATAACTTGCTCCCGATAAGCCTCTCCTCGTGGCGGATTCTTTGCAATAGCTGTAAACGTCAATGTCACAAATTGAATACCGAGCGTCAGAAAAAGAAACAAAACCCATCTGTTAGCTTTTTTGGGCAATGATTCGGTCATGCTATTTTCTGACATGCTCATATTAGTTTCATTTCAGAAAAGTATTTTAGACGTAAATAATTTGTCCAGCACATTCAATTCACTTCGCGAGTTTCGTAGCGGCTTTTCGGCAGAAAGCCGCAAACCATTTTAATGCGACGGTCTGCCGACGCGCCGCTACTTTTATTTCGCCGTCTGCGGCATTTCCTGGATCACTTTTTTTTGCTCCAACTTTTCCAGCTTCGGCGCGATGACGACCTGGCAGTACCCCGCGTTGGAATTGTTGTCGTAATATTGCTGGTGATAATCCTCAGCTTTGTAAAATTTCTTGAGCGGCACGATCTCCGTCACGATCGGATGGTGAAAATCTTTTTGCGCTTCAAGCTTGGATTTTTCCGCCAGCAATTTCTGCTTCTCGTCGCGATACAAAATGATGGAGCGATACGACGTGCCTTCATCCGCGCCCTGACGGTTCAGCGTCGTCGGGTCGTGCGCCTGCCAGAAAACTTCCAGCAGCTTGGCGTAGGAAATTTTCGCGGGATCAAATTCAATCTCCGTCACCTCGGCGTGGCCGGTCGTCTCGGTGCAGACTTGTTGATACGTCGGATTTTCCGTGGTGCCGCCGGCAAATCCGCTCGTGACGGAAATCACGCCGGGCAACCGTTCAAAGACCGCTTCCATGCACCAGAAGCAGCCGCCGCCGAGATCGGCGATTTCAGTTTTGTGTGTGTTCATAGAATTTGTGGATTGCGCCGGCGCAGAAAAATTCAGCGCGCTGGCAGCAAGCAGAAGATAAATGATTTTTTTCATCTTTCCATTGGACAGGCGTGAAGGCTGTCTGCTCAATCAATTTCCGGCTTGTCCAAATGTTCGCCGGGTGGCAGGTCGGCGTATTTCGCAAAATGCTCCGGGCGCAAAGGCTCGGAGATGACGTGTTCGCCGTTAAACCATTTGCCGAGGTCCACGAGCTTGCAGCGTTCGGAACAGAACGGTGCGAATTTTCCGATTAACCAGTCGCCGGATTTTTTGCAGGCCGGGCATTTGACCGGCGGATTATTTTTATTGGGTTTGCGTTGCAATGGTTTGGAGGTCGTTGATCACGTTCGCCGCGTCGGGCACGGAGACGCCGGCGTCCGCAAAAATCTTTTGCATGCCGTCGTGAATCATCTGCTTTTGCGCCGCCGAAAGGTGCGAACTGTTGAAAATGGCGTGAACCCATTGCGCGAGATTTTGTTGTTGTGTCCGTAATTTATCATTTCCGGCGATGATCGCAGTCAAATCCCCGGCCAGTTTGGTGACGGCGGCGGGCGACGGCTTTTTGCTTTGAGCCGCCGCAGTCAGATGGTTGAGCAACGAGGTTGCATTCGTCGAACTGGAAACCAGATTCTCAAAATCCGCGCGCAAGCAGGCGATGTTTTGCAATGTCGGCTGGAGCGCAGAATTCGTTGGCGGGCCGGAATTGCTTTGCAGCGGTGCAACTGGCGCAGGTGCGGACGCCCCGGCCGAGCTGATGGCCTGTTGATTTTTATTTTCGCTGGCGGCGGCGTTTCTGGCCTGTTGCTGAGCCATGGAATACGGGTCGGCGAGTGTGGTTCCGGCCAGGAACAGCGTACAGGAAAAAGCGGTGAACGTTTTCAAGAAAAATTCAATGGTTCGCAATCAAGAGACTTTTTTTCGCCAGCGCTGAAATATAATCTTCGAGGATGTTTTCGGTCTCTTCGAGCATGGCGTCCGCGACGGGCGGAGATTTCTTATCGGCCAGCGCAGCCGCCGGAACGGCATTGGTGGAATCGGCGGCCGCCGCCAGGTTTGAACTGGTTTGGGCGGCAGGCGCGGGCAGTCCGGGCTGCTCGGCGTTCTCGACGGTGATGTCGTAAATTTTTTCGTCGGACGCCTTGCGCTCGGCGCGCTCGGCATCGCGCGCTTTTTGCCGGGCTTGATTGGTCTGGCGTTCTTTCAACGCCTGGCGTTCGTTGAGCGTGGCGGTTCTATCGGCTTGCAGTTTCAAGAACTGGTCAATGTCCTGCCGGATATAAATAAAATCCTGATTCGTCGCGATCCGCTCGTCCGAATTGAGCCGCAGAGCGGCAACGTAGGGTTCAACGAGATTTAATTTGCTGTAATCCGCCGGCGCGATGGTGTCCCACGGCAGCGGGTTGTCGAGCGCGGTTTCGCCGACTTGATCCGAATAACTCAATACGTCCGGCAAAATGAGGTCGGGCACGACGCCTTTTAGTTGCGTGGATGCGCCGCTGACGCGGTAGAATTTGCGGATGGTGATTTTGAGCGTGCCGGGATCGTTGGTGCTGTTGATCATGAACGGCTTGAGCGGGTCGAGGTTTTGCACGGTGCCTTTGCCATGCGTGGAAGTGTCGCCCACGACCAGCGCGCGGCCGTAATCTTGCAGCGCGGCGGCGGCGATCTCGGCGGCGGAGGCGCTGAAGCGGTTGATGAGCACGACGAGCGGCCCGTCGTAAAGCTGGTCGGAATCCGTGTCGTCATCCGCCGTGATGTGGCCTTCAAAATTGCGCGCGAGAACGACGGGGCCGTCCTTGATGAAGAGGCCGGTGAATTTGACGGCTTCTTCGAGCGAACCGCCGGGATTGGTGCGCAGGTCAATAATGATGCCGGCGACTTTTTCCTGTTTCAATTTTTTGACCAGCCGGGCGACATCCACGGAGGTGGACTTGGGCGTGGCGTGGTCGTTGCCGGGGAGCGGAATCGTCGCGTAAAACGAGGGCAGGTCAATGACGCCGATGCGATTGGTGCCGCCGTGATGGTCGGGCGTTTCAATCAGTTCGGCCTTCGCTTCGGAGTCTTCAAGTTTGATCTCGTCGCGGACGAGGGTGATGACGCGGCGCGCGGCGCGGTCATCCGCCGGACTGATGGTCAGCTGGACTTGCGTCCCTTTCGGGCCGCGGATGAGCTGGACGACTTTTTCCAGTTCCATGTCCACGACATCCGCAGGCGGGCGGTTGCTTTGGGCGACGGCGACGATGTAATCGCTTTCCTTGAGTAGTTTGCTTTTTTCAGCGGGGCCGCCGCGGATGAGGGCGCTGATGGTGCAGTTGCCGTCGTCTTCCTTGAGTTGCGCGCCGATGCCGAAGAGCGAGAGGCTCATGTTGATGGAAAAATCCTGCGCGTGCGGCGCGGTGAAATAATCCGAGTGCGGATCGTAGGCGTGGGTCAGCGCGTTCAAGTAGGTTTGCAAAACGAAGTCGCTGTCCCAATTCGTGGTCATGCGCTGGTTCCAGCGGTAATGC
>CAXUBD010000127.1:4677-7088 GCA_964249225.1 uncultured Verrucomicrobiota bacterium
CTCCAGAAACCGTCGGAAAATCTCGTAGGCCGGCGTCAGGTCGGCGACGGCCTGGCCGCTGATCGTCAGCGTGTCGAGGTTCGTCCGGTAATGCGCGAATTCGGCGAGGTCGGATTGCAGGAAATTTTCATGGCGCGGATCGAGCGAATCCACGTAGCCGTCGAAAAAACGTTTCGACATCTCCGTGTCCAGCGGGTGTTGTGAATAATGATATTCCTCCATCAGCCGCGCGGCGACATAGGCGATGCGAGCGTCGTCCGGGCCGGGCGCCAGGGTGGCGATCGCGGGGATGGGCACCGCCGCCTGGGATTTTTTTTGCGCGGTCAGACAGCCGGTTACAACCAGTGCGCACAGCAACGCGATGAGCGCGCACGTTTTTATTTTTGGATGATGCATGTTAAATATGGGCACAACTTTGACCCAGCTTAACCCAATCCGTTCAGCAATGAAAACATTTTGCGGCGGCGGGATTGAATTTTCATCATAAAACAGATTTGCATTCTGGCCGGAAATTTGGAGAATGTCCTCCCGAAATATAAAACTATGAAAAAAATCGCCTTGATCGCGTTCTTTGGTTTAAGTGCCGCCGCTCCCGTGTTGGCCGACGGCACGAATATTTTAAGCGATGACAAGTCGCGCGTCAGCTACGCCATCGGCATGACCATCGGCCATAATTTCCAGTCGCAAAGCATCGACCTAAACGACGACGCTTTTTTGCGCGGAATCAAAGATGAGCAAACCGGCGGCCCCACGCTGCTCACACAAGATGAAATGCGCACGGTGCTGACGGATTTCCAAAAAACGCTGGCTGCCAGGCAGCAAAAAATGCGCGCGGAACTCGCCAGCAAAAATAAATCCGACGGCGCGGCATTTTTGGCGGAAAATAAAACCAAGCCCGGCGTTGTCACGCTGCCCGACGGCTTGCAATATCTGGTGATCACCAACGGCGCCGGTGCAACGCCCTCGTCCAATGACAAGGTGAGCGTGAATTATCGCGGCACTTTCATTGACGGCAAGGAATTCGACAGTTCCTACAAACGCGGCCAGCCGGCGCAATTTCCCGTCACCGGCGTCATCCACGGCTGGACGGAAGCACTCTTGCAAATGAAAGTGGGTTCCAAGTGGCGGCTGTTTGTGCCGTCCGATCTCGCTTACGGTGAATCCGGCCGTTCCGGCATCCCGCCGAGTTCCGTTTTGATTTTCGATGTGGAATTGCTTTCAATCGAAGCGCCAGCGGCATCCGCGCCGTCGCTCAACGCCCAGCCGCTTACCAGCGACATCATCAAGGTGCCTTCAGCGGAAGAAATGAAAAAAGGTGCCAAGATCGAAGTCATCAAGCCGGAAGACGCGGCCAAAGCGCAGCAACCGCATTAAAAATAAGGCGCGCGTTTTGAACGTTTGCGCGGTAGCAATGTCCATTTTGCAAGCGTTATGAGATTGTTTTCGAGATCATTGGCGGGATTTTTTTCGGCGATTGCCGGCGTTTTCATAATCGCCGCCATTTTTCACCTGACGTTATGGGGCAAGGATAACGGCCCCGCCATCAAGGTCGTCACCACGCCCGTCAACCGCGAGGCGAAGCTCGGCACCAGCTTCGCGCCGGTCATCAAGCAGGCCGCGGCGAGCGTGGTCAGCATTTACCCGACGCGTTTCGTGCGCGAACAGCCGACGCGCAATCCCCTGTTCAGCGATCCAACCCTCCGCCAGTTTTTCGGCGGCCAGATTCCGGATGACAACACTGAAATGCCCGAACACACGCGCAGAGAACGGGGACTGGGTTCCGGCGTCATCGTTTCACCGGACGGGTTTATTTTGACGGCGAATCACGTCGTGGACGGCGCGGACGAAATAAAAGTTTCCATTGCCGAAAACAAAAAACCTTTTGCTGCAAAAGTCATTGGCAAAGACGCGGCGACGGATGTGGCCGTCTTGAAAATCGAAGCCGACAATCTACCCGCCATCACGCTCGCCGACAGCGACCAGTTAGAAGTCGGCGACGTGGTTCTCGCCATCGGCAATCCCTTCAACGTGGGCCAGACCGTGACGATGGGCATCGTCAGCGGACTCAGCCGCAGCGGGCTAGGTTTGAGCCGCTATGAAGATTTCATCCAGACGGACGCGGCGATCAATCCCGGCAATTCCGGCGGCGCGCTCGTGGACGCCGAAGGCCGGCTCATCGGCATCAACACCGCCATTCGAACAGAAACCGGCGGTTATCAGGGCATCGGTTACGCCGTACCCGTCAATCTCGCGCGCCACGTCATGGGACTGCTCATCAGCGGCGGCACGGTCACGCGCGGTTATCTCGGCATCATTCCGCAAGACATCACGCCGGGATTGGCCGAGGAATTCAATCTGCCCGATCAAAACGGCGCACTCATTGGCGATGTTTTTCCCGACACGCCCGCCGA
>CAXUBD010000127.1:7098-7464 GCA_964249225.1 uncultured Verrucomicrobiota bacterium
TGTCATCATTGCGTTGAACGGAAAAAATGTGGGCGACGCTTCCAGCCTGCAACTGGCCATCTCCGAATGCGCGCCCGGCAGCACGGCGACTTTAAAACTTATCCGTAATGGAAAGACCAAGACCATCACCGCCACCCTTGGCGAATTAGTGGCGCGCAACTTTCGTTCAGGCCGACATGAAACGCCGGATAATTCCAATCCGAGCAGCACGACGGACGCACTGGATGGCGTGACCGTCGCGGACGTGGATCGCGTCGCCAAGCTGCTTCCTACGCAAACCGGTAAATTGAAAGCCGCGCTGGAACAGGTTCCGGCCATCGAGGAAGCGGCGCGCAAGGATACCCGGTTGAAAGAAGTGTTGGAGGT
>CAXUBD010000127.1:7474-8263 GCA_964249225.1 uncultured Verrucomicrobiota bacterium
GCCCGTGAGCGATTCCTACGCCGCGCAAAAATTGTGCGAGCAGGCCAAAGGCGATCAAATCTTTCTGAAAATCTGGCGGCGCACCGGGCCTCTGGCCGGCATGCGCTACTTGAGCGTGGACAACACAAAGGGAAAGTAAACCGAACTTCGTTGAATCGTTAAATCGGTTTGCGTCACGCGTGAAACCTGAAATCGCGAATTGCATTTCACGTTTCACGTTTTACTTTGTTCCTCGATTCAACGGTTCAACGTTGTAACGATTTAAAAAATCCCATGCCCGTTCAATACAAAGATTATTACCAGACCCTCGGCGTGCCGCGCACCGCGACCGCCGAGGAGATGAAGAAAGCCTTCCGTAAACTCGCGCGCGAATTCCATCCCGACGTCGCCAAGGATAAAAAAAAGGCCGAGGAAAAATTCAAGGAGATCAACGAGGCCTATGAAGTTTTGGGCGACGCGGACAAGCGGAAAAAATACGATGAACTCGGCGCGAACTGGAAATCCGGCGCGGAATTCCGCCCGCCGCCCGGCAACGGAAATTTCGGCGGATCAAATCCGCGCGAACGCAACGTCACCCCCGAGGAATTCGAAACCCAGTTCGGCGGCACCGGCTTCAGCGATTTCTTCGAGCAGCTTTTCGGCGCGCGGATGCGCGGCGGCGCGGACGCTTTTGGCCAGCGCCGCAGTTTTGAAGAGCGCGAAGCCTCCGAACGCGGACGCGACATCGAGGGCGACATCATGGTCTCACTCGAAGAAGTCATGAACGGCTCCGTGCGCGAGGTCAATGTG
>CAXUBD010000128.1:0-8259 GCA_964249225.1 uncultured Verrucomicrobiota bacterium
GTCCAAAACTTTACAGAATTAATTGATAGGCGCATTGATACTATTCAGGATGCAAACAGAGAAGTCAGATACGAAAAAACTTCGGAATGGTTAAAAGAGCGTGGTTTCTAAAACCAGTTTCATTTTCTTTCGCTTACTTCCGTGAAATTTTCTCGCCCGCGCCGCGTTTTACAGTTTTACTTTCCGCCGCATGAAACAAAAAGCTTACGCCGCCGCCGGCGTGGACATTGATCTGGGCAATCGCGTCAAGGCCACGCTGCCGCAATTGCTCGCCAGCACGCAGCGCCGCGAGGTGCTCGGCAAGGTCGGCGGCTTCGGCGGCCTGTTCGCGCTGGACGTGAAAAAATATCGCGAGCCGGTCCTCGTGTCGTCCGTGGACGGCGTCGGCACGAAGCTCAAGCTCGCCTTCGCGCTGGACAAGCACGACACCATCGGCGCGGACCTCGTGAACCATTGCGTGAACGACATCGCGGTGCTGGGCGCGGAGCCGCTGTTCTTCCTCGATTATCTCGGCACGGGCAAGCTGGAGCCGCACGTTTTCACGGACATCATCAAGGGCTTCGCGCGCGCGTGCGCGGAAAATAATTGCGCGCTCATCGGCGGCGAGACGGCGCAGATGCCGGGCTTTTACCAGAAAGGCGAATACGACGTGAGCGGCACGATCGTCGGCGTGGTGGAAAAATCCAAGATGCTCAACGGCCAAAAAACCGTGAAGCGCGGCGACGTGGTCATCGGCATCGAATCGAGCGGCCTGCATACGAACGGCTATTCGCTCGGGCGCAAAATTTTCTTCGAGCAACTCGGCTATAAACCGTCGAGCAAAGTTCCCGGATTGAAAAAAACCATCGGCGAGGAGTTGTTGAAGGAACATATTAGCTATGGCCCGCTGGTGCAGAAGTTGTTGAAGAAATTTAATTTTGGCGGCGTAGCGGCGTCTCGGCAGAGCGCCGTCGTCTCGAAAAATAATTTGCGGCGGTCTGCCGACGCGCCGCTACGGGCGTTCGCGCACATCACGGGCGGCGGATTCGTGGACAATATCCCGCGCGTATTGCCGAAGTCGCTGGACGTGGTCATCAAAAAAGGTTCGTGGGACATGCTGCCAATTTTCAAAATCATCGAAACCAAAAGCGGCGTGCCGGACGACGAGCTTTACCAAGTCTTCAACATGGGCATCGGGATGGTGTCCATCGTGTCGGCAGAAAAAGCGAACGACGTTTTGAAGTTCATCAAATCGCAAAAACATAAAGCCTGGATCATCGGCGAAGTCGTCAAAGGCAAGGGCGTGGCGCGTGTAATTTGAAACCACGGATTACGCGGATTTTTATTTTGTCTGGTTTTTAATCCGCGCAATCCGCGTAATCTGCGGTTAAGAAAAATGAAAATTCTCGTCATCGGTTCGGGCGGACGCGAGCACGCGCTGGTCTGGAAACTCGCGCAGTCGCCGCACGCGGAAAAAATTTTCTGCGCGCCCGGCAATGCAGGCATCGCGCAAGAGCGGCTCGCCAAAAATAATTCCGTCGTCGAATGCGTGCCAATTTCAGCCGATGATTTGCCACAACTGCTCGCCTTCGTGCTGACGAAGAAAATCGAACTCACCGTCGTTGGGCCGGACAATCCGCTCGCGCTCGGCATCGTGGATTTGTTTCAAAAAAATAATTTGCGGATTTGGGGGCCGAACCAAAAGGCCGCGCAGTTCGAGTCGTCCAAAGTTTTCTCGCAAAATTTCATGGAGAAATACGGGATTCCGACCGCGCGCGCCGGAACTTTTTCCGATGCAACCGCCGCAAAAAAATTTGCCGCGTCGCTCGGCGGCAAATGCGCCGTGAAAGCCGACGGTCTCGCGCTCGGCAAAGGCGTCTTGATTTGCGCCAATGAAATCGAGGCAAATCGCGCGATTGACGAAATTCTCGTCGCGAAAAATTTCGGCGCGGCGGGCGCGAAAATTGTGATTCAAGAATTTCTCGAAGGTGTTGAAATTTCCCTGCACGCGATTTGTGACGGCAAGACGGCGAAACTTTTTCCAACGTCGCAGGATCACAAGCGCGCGCTCGACGGCGACGCGGGTTTGAACACCGGTGGCATGGGCGCTTATTCGCCGACGCCGTTTTTGAGCGACGTTGAATTGAAAAAAGTCGGCGACGTGATTTTGAATCCTTGGCTGCGCGGTTGCGCGGAAGAGAAAATAAATTTTTGCGGCATTTTGTATCCGGGCGTGATGCTCACAAAAAGCGGCCCGCGCGTTTTGGAATTCAACGCGCGCTTCGGCGATCCCGAAACGCAGGTTTATCTGACGCGGCTGGAAAATGATTTGGTCGAACTGCTCGACGCCAGCGTGAACGGCACGCTCGACAAGGTCGAATTGAAATGGAAACCGGAAGCGAGCGTGTGCGTGGTGATGGCCAGCGGCGGTTATCCGGGAAATTATGCGAAAGGAAAATCCATTTGCGGTTTGGACGAAGCAGCGAAATTGCCGGGCGTAAAAGTTTTCCACGCTGGAACCACGTTGAAAGATGGACAAATTGTCACGAACGGCGGACGCGTTCTCGGCGTGACGGCCTTGGGCAAGGATTTGAAAACCGCGCAAGCCGCCGCCTACGCCGCCGTGGAAAAAATCCATTTCGACGGCGCGCAATTCCGCCGCGACATCGCGGCGAAAGCGCTGTGAAGCTGATCGGAATTCCAACGCCAGAAAATATCAAAGGCGTTCAACTTTCCAAAATCGCCGTCGCCGCCGCGTAATTTTCCGTGTGGCTCAAGCTGACGAGCAATTGTTTTGCGCCGCGCGATTCAAAAAGTTTTTTTCCATTACCGTGCAAAACCACGAATGGTTCGCCGGATTCTTTTTTGCAAATTTCCATGTCCTGCCAGCCGAGCGCCGCGCCGATGCCCGTGCCGAACGCCTTGGAAATGGCTTCCTTCGCGGCAAATCGCGCGGCGAGAAAGGGCGCGGGATTCCGGTGCGAAAGACAATACGCGATTTCGTCCGGCAGCAAAATTCGGTTCACGAAGCGTTCGCGGAATTTTTCAAACGACAATGCGATGCGTGCAACTTCGATGATGTCAATGCCGGTGCCCAGAATCATTTTTGATTTGCGATTTGCGATTTTGCGATTGACGCGTCAGCAATTTAACCGCTGATTACGCGGATTATTTGTTTCATCCGCGTAACTCGTGGTTAATTTCCAGTTTTCATCCTCGATAGCCATTCATTAACTGCAGCATTTCTTTGACCGCAGTTTCGAGGCCGACCAGCACCGCGCGGCTCACGATGCTGTGGCCGATGTTCAATTCCACCAGATGCGGCACGCGGAAAAGCGTTGGCAGATTTTCCAGATTCAATCCATGCCCCGCGTTCACTTTCAAGCCAAGCGCGTGCGACAGCTTCGCGCCGGAAATGAGGCGCTGCAATTCTGTTTCCGCTTTCCGCTTTCCGCTTTCCGCTTTTTGAAATTCCTCCGCAAACGCTCCAGTGTGCAACTCGATGAACTGGCTACCGGTGCGCGCCGCAGCTTCGATTTGTTTTTCATCCGGCGCGATGAACAAACTGACGTCAATTCCCGCGTCGTTCATTTTTTTTCGCGTCTCGGTCAAAGATTTTTCGGCGGCGACAACATCCAGTCCGCCTTCGGTCGTCACTTCCAAACGGCGTTCGGGCACGATGCAAACAATTTCCGGTCGCAATTTCAGAGCGATGGCGATGATTTCCGGCGCGTTGGCCATTTCCAGATTCAGCCGCGTCTCAATTTTTTCGCGCAATTCCAAAACGTCGCGATCTTGGATATGCCGCCGGTCTTCGCGCAGGTGCGCGGTGATGCCGTGCGCGCCCGCCGCCTCGCAAATCCGCGCGGCCTCGACGGGATTCGGCTCGCCAAATCCGCGTCCGCGATAACGCGCCTCGCGTAAAGTTGCGACGTGGTCAATGTTGACGCCAAGTTTGAGCATAATCAGGGAGCGGCAACGGGAGGTGCGGCGGTGGCGCCGGGCGTTTGAGCCGGGCGTGTGAATTTTTGCGGTCGCGCGGTCAAACTTAAATCGCAGCCGGGAAAATCCGGCGCTTCGAGCCAGTTGGCCAGCGCAAAAAATTCCAGCGCCGTCAAACCGCCGGATGCGCGGCGTTCAAAAGTCAGTTCCGCCGGCGCGGTCCGCGTGACTTCGGTGACGGCGACGCCGAGCTGCGGGCCGATGAGTTTGAGCCATTGGCCGGCGGCGGATCCCGCTTCGAGTTGCCGGTGCTGCGTGAGCAAAAGCGAAAGCTGGATCAGTTGCAGTTGCATCTGCAATCGTTCGGCGGTGATTTCCCAATGGTAATAAACCAGATTCGGATGGCCGAACACCGCGAGCAATCCCGGCGGCGGCGGCCGGGCGATCGGCGCATTCGGAAAAAATCCGCCGAACAAAAAGTCGCCCGCCGGTTCATGCAACGCCTGTATGAACGGCGAAACGAACGGCAGGCCGCGCCAGGTGATTTCGTTATTGGTCATCGACGCCGTGCAAGCTGACAGCAATGCATTTTGCGGAGCCACGCTTGTTGATGATGTCAGCTTCGCGTCAAGTCCGGCCAGCGCGGCTTTGGCATCGGGCACCGGCACGGCGGCAAACGTCTGGAATGGAATCTGCGCCAGCGACCAGACAAAGCCTTGATCGGGCGGCGGAGAAATTTCAAATCGGCGCGCCCAGTTTTGTTTTGCGAACCACGGCGCGACACCGCGCACGGCGGTGAAACTGTCGAGCGGCTGTTGAATGGTGTTCGTCGGCAACTGCCATTTTTCAAGCGGTGGCAGCGGTTGCGCCAGAGTGAATTTTCCGTTCAGCCACAAATTGCCCTCGCGACCGGCGACGCGGAGTTCCGTTTTAGGAAAATCAAATTTCGCGAACGCCGGAAAAAGTTGCGCCAGCCGCGGCCAGTTCAAATCGGCGGCCAGCCAGTTTGTTTCGGCGGCAACTGACGTGTTCAAAAGCGGTTTGAGAATTTCGCTGTCCAACGACAGTTCATTTTCTCCGCAATCAAGGACCACCCAATCGCCGTCACGCTCGAACCGGAACAAATTCGGCGGCTGATGCTTTCGCAATTCAAAACCCGCCGGAAATTTTTGCGCGGAAATTTTTGTCCATGATTCTAAAAGGCTTTGCAAATTATTCTGCCAAAGCCGCGCGCGGCCGGCGGGCAACCGGATCGCCAGCGCGTATTCCGGCGAGCCGTTCGCCGCGTCGCGCATTTCAAACCGCCATTCCGATCTCAAAAAATCGTCGAGCAGCGGACGCAACTGCGCCGTGCCGTCGCCCGCGCCGGAAGGCATTCCGTATTCGAGCCACGCCGCCGGCGCGCGCGACAATTTGTCGAGCGTCTGGCTTTCGAGCGCGCGCGCGGCGGGCGAACAAAATTCATTTGTGAACGCGGACGAGTTCGGGTCGGCGGAGATTTTTTCCGCGCCGGCAAAATGAATCTGCGCGATCCAACAGGCTGGCAGCGCGGCCCGGGCCGCCGTTGCCGCCGTGAACAGCGCGCCCAATAAAATCGCCAAATATTTTTTCATCGAGGGGCTTTGATGTGCCAAAAAGAACTTGTTTTGGCAAATTGATTCACATTCTGGTTGCGTCGGCGCACGGATTTCGGTTTTCATTCCGCGTGTTCAAACTCCGGGCGTTCCTCAAATTCTGGCTGCCGGTGCTGATGTGGATGACGCTGATTTTTTCGGCGTCAGCTGATTCGCATTCTTCCGAACACACGTCGCGTTTTTTTGAACCTTTTCTGCACTGGCTGTTTCCGCAGATGCCGCCGGCGCAAATTGAAGAAATTCATCACCTGCTTCGCAAATGCTGCCCCCTGACGGAGTACGCCGTGCTCGCGCTCCTGCTCTGGCGCGCGGTGCGGCAGCCGCAAAAAAACGATCCGCGCCCGTGGAACTGGCCGGAAGCCGGCCTTGCGCTCGCCATCGTTTTTCTTTACGCCGCCAGCGACGAATTCCATCAAATTTTTGTGCCGACGCGGACGGCGCGGGTTTCGGACGTGTTGATCGACACGGCGGGCGGCGCGATGGCTTTGATTTTGGTCTGGCTCGTCGGATTTCAGAGAAGGCGTCCAAAGCAAAGGTAAAAATGAAACGACCGCTGGGGAGCGTGGTCGCATTTTATGCGGCCGGGCTGATGCTGGCCGGGGTTTTTCACCCGCCGGTCGCCGCGCTTTTTTTAGGTTCATTCGTCGTTCTCATTCCCGCGCTTGTTTTTGAAAAACTTCGCCCCGTTTTAATTTATCTTTTGCTCGCGCTCGCCGGCTGGACCAATTCAATCCTCCACACCGCGATCATTTCGCCGAATGACTTGCGAAAAACGACCGGCGACGAAAGTCAGATCGCGGCCGTCCGCGGAATTTTGATCGAAACGCCGAAAATAAAAATCTCCGAATTCAACGGCGAACCATCCGAACATTCGCTGGCGCAAATCCGCGTCGCCGAAATCCGCCGCGATGCAGACTGGCGGCCGGCGCTTGGCGAAATCATGGTTTCAACGCCCGGTCAGCTGCCGCTATCTTTTTTCGCCGGCCAAACCGTCGAAATTTCCGGCGTCATCGCGCACCCGCCGCCGCCGGTGGCCGAAGGACTTTTCGACGATCGTGATTATTTGGCGACGCGCGGGATTTTTTACGAGTTCAAAACCAGTTCGACCAATGACTGGCGATTGCTTGAACCCATTTTGCAAAATCCTCCGCTGACCGACCGTTTCTTGAACTGGTCAAAACGAACGCTCGCATTCGGTTTGCCCGTTGAAGACGAGCCGCTGCGACTTTTGTGGGCGATGACGCTCGGCTGGCGCACGGCGTTCACCGGCGACATCGGCGATCCGTTTTTGCGCGCCGGCACGATGCACCTGTTCGCGATTGACGGCCGGCGCATCGCGTTGATTGCGGGAATGCTCGTCGCGCTTTTGCGCGTGGTGCAAATTTCCCGCGCGTGGTGCGGGGTGATGGCGATTCCCGCGATCTGGTTTTACACCGCCGCAACGGGCTGGGAATCGTCCGCCGTCCGCGCGTCTGTGATGATGACCATCGTGCTCGGCGGCTGGGCGCTGAAACGTCCCGGCGATTTGATCAATTCCCTCGCCGCCGCCGCGTTCATCATTTTGCTGTGGGAACCGCGCCAGATTTTTGAAGCGAGCTTTCAACTTTCATTTTTTGTCATGCTCACGATCGGATTGTTGTTGCCGAAATTAAATCATTTCTCCGACCGGCTTTTGAACCACGACCCGCTGCTGCCGGAAGAATTGATTTCAAGACCGCGCCGCCTTTTGCTTTCCGCCACCAGAATCCTCGCGCGTTATTTTTCGCTTTCACTCGCCGCGTGGCTCGGCTCGATTCCGTTGAGCGCGCTTTATTTTCATTTGTTCAGCCCGGTTTCGCCGCTGGCCAATGTCATCGCCGTTCCGCTCGGCACGCTCGCGCTGATGAGCAACCTCGGAGCGCTGATTTGCGGCGCGTGGCTGCCGTTGGCGACGGAATTGTTCAATCACAGCGCGTGGTTTTTCATGTCCGCCATGCAATGGGCCAGCGCCGAATTCACGAAAATTCCCGGCGCTTATTTTTACGTTCCTGCGCCGTCGTGGATTTCAATCTGGATATATTATTTGTTTCTCGTCGTCATTTTGAGCGGCTGGCTGAAAACGGCGCGCCGGAAAATTTCCGGCGCGGCAATTCTGATTTTAATCGCCGCAATTTACCTGTGGCGTTGGGGAAATTCACTTGGCGAAACCGATTTGACCGTGCTGCCACTCAACAGCGGCCACGCGGTTTTCGTGGACGCCGCCGGAACGAAGAACGACTGGCTGGTTGATTGCGGAAACGAAAACGCCGTCAATTTCACGGTGAAAAATTTTCTCCGCGCGCACGGCGTGAACAAGATTCCCCGGCTGGTTTTGACTGAAGGCGATTCGCAAAATTGCGGTGGCGCGCAATTGCTCGACCAGCTTTTCGGCGTCGGCGAATTGTGGACGAGCGCTGTGAAATTCCGCTCCGGCGCATATCGCGAAACCGTCGCGGCCTTTGAAAAACCGCCGACGCGCCATAAAATTCTGAACTGCGGCGAAACCGTCGGCGTCTGGCAAATTCTCTCGCCAACCGCGACCAACAGTTTCACGCGCGCGGACGACAACGCGCTCGTGCTGCTCGGAAAGTTTTCCGGCGCTAAAATTTTGCTGCTGTCTGATTTAAGCCGCGCCGGCCAAAACGAATTGCTTTTCCGCACAAATAATTTGCGCGCGGACATTGTC
>CAXUBD010000129.1:0-3221 GCA_964249225.1 uncultured Verrucomicrobiota bacterium
TGCCGCCGTTTTGCCAGAGCCGCGCGATTCCGTCCGCCGGCAATTTCCGCACGCTCACCACGACCGCGTCCGGGCCGAGCTGTTCGTGGATTTGCGCCAGCGCGGCGTTCGCGTTGTCAGCGAGAAAGGCGACGGGTTTCACGTTTTATTCCGGGTTGGGGATCACCGCCGCGTTTTGGATCTGCACGCGCGCGGGAATTTCCGCATACGACAGCACGGCGAGGTTGCTGAACGTCGCTTCAAAAAACCTTCGGAACGCCAGCCGCAATTGCGGGGCGCACAACACAATCGGCTGATGGCCGCCCGCGAGCATTTGCTGCACGAATTTTGAAAGCGCGTCCACAACGTGCCGCGCGAGTTTGGGTTCGATGATGAGCGCGACTTCCGATGGCGATTGCCGGACGCTTTGCGTGAGCTGCTGTTCGAGTCGCGGATCAATCGTGATGACGCGCATCCCGCCGTTTTCGCTTTGGAACGGCTTTGTGAACTGCGAACCCAGCGCCTTGCGCGCGTGTTCGGAAAGTTCGTCGGGATTTTTCGTGAACGCCGCGTAGTCGCCGACTTTTTCCAGAATGCCCGCGAGGTTGCGGATGGAAATTCCTTCCGCCAAAAGATTCTGCAAAATCCGCTGCACCTGGCCGATGCTCAATTGCGTCGGAATCAATTCATTCACGACCGCTGGATTCGTCTGCTTCAGATTATCGAGCAATACTTGCACGTCCTGTCGCGTCAAAATTTCGTGGCAATGGCGGCGGATGGTTTCCGAAAGATGCGTGACCAGCACCGACGGCGCGTCCACGACCGTATAACCCGCGATCTCGGCGTTCTTACGCTCGACACTCGTGATCCACGTCGCGGGCAATTGATACACCGGCTCGACCGTCGGCATGCCTTTGAGCGCGACCTTGCTGTTCGTGGCGTTCATCGCGAGCCATTGGCCGGGAACGAGCTGGCCTTGCGCGAACGGATTTCCCTTGAGCAAGAAACGATATTCGTTCGTGCCGAGCTGAAGATTGTCGCGCAGCCGGATTGGCGGAATCAACATGCCCATGTCCGATGCAAAATTTCGCCGCACGCCCGTCACGCGTTCCAGAAGATCGCCGCCTTTTTTTGAATCCGCCATCGCGACGAGGCCGTAACCGAGTTCGATTTGCAGCGTGTCGAGCGTGAGTAGATTTTCAATCTTGTCCGCAACCTTCGCTTCCGCCGCTGTGGCCGAGCCGCCACCGATCATTTTCGTTTCGCCTTCTTTGCCGTGCATTCCCAATGATGCGGCGGCTGTGTTCGGCGAATTCAATTCCGGCGTGCCGTGGCGGTGAATGGAATACGACAGCAATCCGGTGATGATCGCCAGCGTGAGAAACGGCAGCATCGGCAAGCCCGGCACAATCGCCATCACGCCGAGCATCACGGACAGAATCGTCAGCGCTTTCGGATAAAACAAAAGTTGCCGGCCAAGTTCCTTGCCCAAATCATTTTTCGCCGTAGCGCGCGTGATGAGGATGCCCGCCGCCGTGGACGTGATGAGCGCGGGCACTTGCGAGACGAGGCCGTCGCCGATGGACAAAATCGTGTAATGTTGCAGCGCCTCGCTCATCGTCATGCCCTTCTGCGCGATGCCGATGGCGAAGCCGCCGATAATGTTGATGAGCGTGATGAGCACGGCGGCGATGGCGTCGCCGCGCACGAATTTGCTCGCGCCGTCCATCGAGCCGTAAAAATCCGCCTCCTCTTCGAGCGCGCGGCGACGGCTGCGCGCCTCGCCTTCCTTGATCAGTCCGGCGTTGAGTTCCGCGTCAATCGCCATCTGCTTGCCGGGCAACGCGTCCAGCGTGAAGCGCGCCGCGACTTCCGCGATGCGCCCCGCGCCTTTCGTGATGACGATGAAATTGATCAGCACGAGGATCAGGAAAATCACCATGCCGACGACGTAATTGCCCTGCACGACGAAGTTGCCGAACGACTGGATGATGTGGCCCGCGTAACCGTTCAGCAAAATCAGCCGCGTCGAGGCGACGTTCAGCGCCAGCCGGTAAAGCGTGATGAAGAGCAGCAGCGTGGGGAATCCGGTAAATTCTGCCGGGGTGCGCAGGTAAAGAATGACCAGCAGCGTCAGCAGCGAAATGCTGATGCTCGCCGTCAACAGCAGGTCGAGCACGACCGGCGGGACGGGCAGGATCAGCAAAAGGATCGTGCCGAACAACGCGAAAACCAGCCACAAATCGCCGTAGCGCAGCAGCCGTCGCATCCTGTCACTTAATGAACCCATGTGTTTTTTTAAGTCTGATTCGGTTCCGCGAAATAAAAACTGGCGACGCGTTTTTGCCGTCGCTGATGGACGTTAAGCAGGAATCTCGCCAGCCGGAATTTTCCCCATAGTGGCCACGTTTAAAAAAATTCCCGTCCGTTTATTTTTTTATTGACGGCTGCCGGTGAATTTTGGTTTAAAAGAGCTGCTTCAGGTTTAACCGGATTTGGCGTGGTTTAAAATGGCGGGTGGGTGATGGCTGGTAAAACGGATAACAATGGTGGCATCGGGATGGGCGTCAGGCTCAACGGTTCTCTTTTCCCTCGATTCGGCGAAGTTCTTGGCGTTTTCCCGCAATTTACTTTTCAGGCCGTCCCATCCTTTTACGTTTTCCTCCGGCCGCATGGCGGCGTGGCGCTTTTCCCCGGCGCTGCGCCGCCTTTATTTTTTGGTTTCGTGGCAGCCGGTTCACACTCCGTTGCCTCCGGTTTCGGTTCCGTGGAAGTTCGCGATGAAACCATGACGTCTGCCAACGGCTTCGTGACTTCAAGATACGAAGCCGTGACACGTTTCGACGGGTTCGTCGGGCCGTCGCACGGTTACGCGCACAAAAGTTTTGGTTCCGTGACGCGGCTGCACGAATCCGTTGAATCCTTTGGCGAGTCCGTTGAGCCTTCTCACGAGTCCGTAGAATCATTCTACGGAGCCGATAAATCATCTTTCCCCGCCTTCCAAGGGCAAAAACCCCTCAAAACCTCAAAAAATGGCAGATTTTGGCTGGTTGCATGGTGCGGCTGGCCCAAAAACGACAGTTAAACCTCAACCATAAACACCATGAGAAAATCAGACCCCATCAAACAAAACGACATCGCCTTCGCGGCGCAAATGCAAACGTTCAAGAACAACATCGGCAGTTATGCGGCGTTGCTCAACCTGACCCCGGCACAGACCGCCGCCCAAGGCAACGATGCCG
>CAXUBD010000129.1:3231-8228 GCA_964249225.1 uncultured Verrucomicrobiota bacterium
CGTCAAGTGTCAGGACATCATGTCCGGCAGCGGCCAGCAATGGACCTCGTGGAAAGACCTCACGCGCGACGGCGGCACGCCGCCACCGGGAGGCGCGCCCGTGCTGCCGACGCTGCCCACGGCGGTTACGCCCGTGGCTCCGGGCATTGAATCCCGCTTCCGCGCGTTGATTCAACAAATCAAATCCAACCCCAACTATAACGAATCCATCGGCATGGCCTTGGACATCGAAGGCGCGCACCAGACCGGGCCGGATTTGACCACCGTGCAGCCGGACTTCGACTTGAGCATCAGCGGTAATCAGGTGTTCGTGGATTGGGGCTGGGGCGGCAACGGCGCTTACCTGGACATCTGCGAAATCTGGGTGGATCGCGGCGATGGTAAAGGCTTCGTGCTGCTCACCTACGACACCACGCCCGGCTACACCGACACCACGCCGTTTCCGGCCACGCCATCTTCCGCGTGGGCGACGCGCAAGTCGGCCTCTGGAGCAAACTCGTGAGCATCATCGTGGGCGGTTGAAATAAAAAACAAGGCTTGTTTTTGCAAGCCCCTTGGCTTAACAAAGCCGCAGTTCTTTTACATCGCTGGAAATCTTATTTTGTTTCCAGCATGAGTCTTTGCAGTGCGAGGACTCGAACTTCTACCTAAAACGACCAAAATTTTTCAGGAAGTTCACCTCGACGCACCCATCGGGTGCGTCCTGGTGTGCTTTCCTGAAGGCCGCTTGGTCGTGGCTGGGTAGAAAGTGCGCTGGTGACGCACCTTCTACTTTCAGGCAACGGTGGGGAGTTCGAGTCCGGGCAAAACAAGGCTCGGAATTGAACAAAAAACAAACTGGAAAAATAAAACTATGAAAGCCACGGTAAAAAACATCGCGAGGCTGATAGTGGGTTGTGTATTCGCCTGCTGCCTGTCTCGTTTCACAAATCAAACATTCGGTCAAAACACACTTAAATTCACCAGCGTCAATGCCACGCCGGAAAAAGCCATTCAACTGCATTGGGCGAGCAATACGAATGAAGTTTATGAAATTGATGAAACAGATGCCCTTAATACCAATGCTGACGGCACGACCGCTTGGAATATGCTCTATAACGATTATCCGTCGCAAGGCACGAACACATTTTGGCTCGATACGGGAGATTACAATTCAGTTCCCGGTATTCCGCATCCAAAATACGAGCCGATGCGTTTTTATCGCGTCGTAATGACTGGCACAAATACTGGCGGTGATAATCCGACAATCACGATTATTTCTCCGACAAATGGAACGACGGTTTCCAGCAATTTGACGGTCACAATTTCAGCGAGCAGCGACCAGCTTTTGGTTCAAACGATTCTTTATGTGGACGGGCAGGAAATGCCGCCTAGTGACGATGGCAGCAATTTTGTGATTAACACCTGCGAATGGTGGAACGGCCAACACACTTTGTTTGCTGTGGCAAAATCTCAATCCGCATTGGAAGGAAATCCCCACGATCCCCAACCGACTTACGGACGCACTGCTTCTTCGTATGTCAATGTCACGTTCAATAATCTCATTTCAGAAGTGGCTTTCTCGCAGCCCTTCTTTGAACCAAGCTTGGGACAAACGCAAGCCGTCACCGCAACGTTTGCGGCGAACTGCAATTGGACTTTGCAAATTCAAGACGTGAATAGCAATACGGTTCGCAATGCGTCGGGCAGCGGGGTTTCGATGGAATTTGATTGGGACGGAACTGGCGACGGCGGCACGAATATTCCTGATGGCGTTTATCACTATTTAATATCAGCAGAGACAAATGGCGAATCCGATGAAATCGTTGGCGGCGGCTCAGGTGGCGGCAGTGACGGACCGCCTTCGCCGGATTTTGCCCGCTCATCGTCAATCGGTTCCGATTCTACTCGATTGTGGGCGATATCTCCCAATTCCGAGGCTATCTTGCCATTGGCAATTTTTCCGCCGGGTTTTGACACAAATGATTTTACAATCGTTCAAGCTTCGCAATCCCAAGTGCAGGCGCTGACCGAAACAGTATTGGCTGCTGATAAACCCGTGACAACGGCAAAATCAGCAAAATTGATTGGCGGAAACGGCGGGGGTTCTTTTTTTGAAGCCGATGCCAGCCCTGATTATTCAGGGTCAGCGGGACAATCTACCACCGCACCTGTACGCCCGCCACCCAAACCAGTCAAAGGCAATGTTGGGACAATCGGCATTGCTTATGAACAATATCTTCCGCAAGGGTTTGCAACTACCCATGGACCATCAACGGGCTGGCCTTATCCGGTGCAGCCGCAATACGTGGCGATTGACGGCACTAATGCGACTTCGGGACAGTATTTTGACTATATCGTCACGGCAAAAACTATTGGAGATAATTTCAGCCAAGCCATGCAAAATGGCGGTTGGAAAACGGTATTTAACAAGGGTAATGATGGCGTGACATATACAGACTTGAAAAAAACTTCACTTGGCGGCAACAGCATCTTTAACAATGTGAACTTTGGTGTTTTGCTCGGGCATGGCTCTTATTCAACGACAGCCGAAGATGACAACATCAAATACAGCTATTTTTGGCTATGGAACAGTCATAATAATGCCATACCAAACACCGCTGTCCCCATGCGATTTTCAGATTTTGATTTTGGCGGGTCAGACCCCACAAACGGCTTGCGGTGGATGACGGTCATCGCCTGCAATCTGCTGAATCAAAGTGATTTTAACAGTATGAGAAGTCACTCGAAACTTCCCATCAATGGCAACCTCCATCTGTTAAACGGAGTCGCTGGGGGGTTTCCTGGTTTCAATGCAGCTATCGGAACATACTATGCAACCAACCTGCTTGGTGGCGCTACAATTCGACAGGCATGGGTTAATGCGGGAATAACTGCTTATTCAGGGTTTAACTTGGGAAATGTAGGAACAATAACTTTTGCAACCGAAGGCTGGCCAGATTGTTTGAATGATCAGTTATTGCTGTATTCCTCTCCGGATTCTGGTGACACGGTTCAATACGAATCGGCACCAGTTTATCCTACACCACAATGAAATTGATTTTTCGGTTAATCTTTGTTGTGCTGGGGACGAGTTTTTCGTCCCCAGCCGATTCATTTGAACTGAAAGGTGTTGCCTATCCGCCATCAAATGTAGAAATCGTCTGGAAGGCATCTGTCACCAACCTGCCAACGGGTTTGTGGATTTACAAACCAATCCCCCGAGACTTCTCAATGGCTGTCATTTCCAATGCCATGGCCATCGGGTCTTTCAAGATGTTGGACATCGTGAATCCGCGCGATACAAATGGAATTCAATTCAGGGATAAAAAAGACATTTGGGAATCTCGCCGCCGTTTAACAATCAGTCCAGCGCAGGGGGCAATTGAGTATAACAGCATTATGCCGTCGTCAGAAAACAGGAAAATACCCATCGGCGTGCCGACGGAAGAAGAAGGCATCAAGCTGGCGTGGGATTATCTTTTCAAGTTGGGGATTGACCGTTCCCAAGCCATGCAGCCACACGCCCGTGTGGATATGGAATCAATGTTTAAAAAAGATGTAACTGATTGGGAAGGGCCATACCAATGCGCTGTCGGCGTTAGCCGTTGTATTGACGGAATAAGAGCCTATGGCGGTAATTTCCGCATTGTTTTTCGCAGACGCGCCGAAGTGGAAAGCATTCATCTTTCATGGCCTGATTTAGTGCCTTATGAATGTCATCCGGTTGCAAACGAAAATGAAATCATCAACTACATCAAAAACGGACAAGCCGTCCTGCCCGTTCCAGAATTTCATTTTGAAAAATTGGCAGGGATGAAAAGAATGACCGTTACCAAAATCACGCCTTATTATTTTTTTGAACCAGCCAGCGACGGGCTTTTTCATCCATTTGCAGAATTGGAAGTGAATGCTGATTTGGGAAACACCAATTTCAACTTTCAACTTCGCTGCCCAATCCTTTCTACGAATACATTTACTATTGGGACGCAAAACCACTAAATTTCAAACCTGATTTTGTTCCGCAAAGTAGCGGTAGCGGTTGACGCGATAGACCCACGCCAGGATTTCCGCTACCGCCGCGTAGAGATTCGCCGGAATCTCGCCACCGACGCGGCCGTGTTTGAAAAGCATCCGCGCCAGCGAGATGTTTTCCACGATCGGCACCTGATGCTGCTCCGCCAGCTCGCGGATTTTTTGCGCGTTCAAACGGATTCCTTTTGCGACAATTTTCGGCGCGCGCATGGCCTTGCGGTCGTAACGCAGCGCGATGGCGATGTGCGTCGGGTTGACGACCACGACATCGGCGGTCGGCACGTCGGCCAGCGCCTTGGCTTTGCTGATGACGCGGCGTTTGCGGCGCTGCGCCTTGACGCGGGAATTGGTCTCCGAGCTTTTCAGTTCGTCCTTCAATTCCTGCTTCGTCATCATCAGGTCGCGCTGCGTGCGCCAGAATTGATACGCGTAATCCGCCGCCGCGATGACCATCAGGCCAAGGCAGACGCGCAGGAAAATCCGCAGGCACGTTTCGCCCATGAATTCCGCCAGCCGCGCGGTGCTGACGGACGAAGTGAAAACCGGATCGTTCAAAACGCGACGGATTTCCGAATACGTCACCGCAAGGATGAAAATAAATTTCACCGCGCCGACGAGGGTCGGCACGGCCATGCGCGCGGAAAAAATCCGTTTGAAGCCTTCGACGGGATTGACGCGGTTCCAATCCGGCGCGAGCACTTCGGACGCGGTGTTGAAACGGTTTTGGATCGCGCCCGCCAGCAATCCCGCCAGCGCGGTCGCCAGCACGACGGGGCCGACGCATTTCAGCAAAACCAAAACGCCGGAAACTCCGTAGCCTTGCAACGAATCGGCAGTGATGGTCGTGTCGTGCAAATGGCCGAGCGTCAGCACGAGCGCGCCGACGAGTTGCGCCCAGATTTCGCGGCCCGCGAACGTCAGCGCCGCGAGCGCGCCCACGAGCACGAAGACCGTCTGCACTTCCGCGCTGCGGGCGATCTGGC
>CAXUBD010000130.1:0-8223 GCA_964249225.1 uncultured Verrucomicrobiota bacterium
GGATTTTACGTCGTGTTTGGCACCGGAAGTATCGGTGCAAGCAGGTCAATTGAAAGTCAAAGGCGACGAGAACATCACTCTAGAACCTGAAACAATAATTAAAGAAGAACCTTCTGGCAGATGTTCATTCACGGATACAAATGGAATTAGTTACCTTTTTGTTCCACGCGACGCATTTGAAATTATAAATTGAGTTCGCCACCGCAATTCAATACCTCGGCACGTTGCGGTCAATTTCATCCGACCACGCGTTGATGCCGCCTTTGACGCTCTTGACGTATTTAAAACCTTGTTCGCGCAGAAAACTCAACGCGGACAGCGAGCGCGACCCGACTTTGCAATGCAGATAATACTGCGTGTTCGGGTCAAGTTCCGTGAAACGGTTTTGCAACTCGCTCATCGGCAGCAGCGGCACGCCGTCAATGCGCGCGATCTCGTATTCAAACGGCTCGCGGATATCAATTACCTTGATGCCGAGTTTCGGATCGTCCAGCGCGCGCTTCATTTCCTGCACGGTCACTTCGTCGGGATTGCCATTGTCCACGGGCGTCGGTTCGATGCCGCAAAAAACTTCGTAATCAATCAATTCCTTGATTGTCGGATGGTCGCCGCAAACGGGACACGCCGGGTCGCGGCGCAATTTCAATTCGCGGAACTTCATGTCGAGCGCGTTGAACAATAGCAAACGACCGACGAGTGAAGTGCCTTTGCCAATCGCGAGCTTCAAAATCTCCGTCGCCTGAATGCAGCCGATGATGCCGGGCAGCACGCCGAGCACGCCGCCTTCCGCGCAACTCGGCACCATGCCGGGCGGCGGCGGTTCGGGATACAGACAGCGGTAACACGGTCCGCCGAGATGCGGCGCGAACACGCTCGCCTGTCCCTCGAAACGGAAAATCGAGCCATAGACATTGGGCTTTTTCAAAAGCACGCACGCGTCGTTCGTGAGATAGCGCGTCGGAAAATTATCCGTGCCGTCCACGACGATGTCGTAAGGCCGGATGAGGTCGAGCGCGTTTTCGGACGAGATACGCGTGTTGTGGATGACGACTTCGCAATGCGGATTGATGCCGCGGATCGTTTCCTTGGCCGACTCGGCCTTCGAGCGGCCCACGTCCGCGTCCGTGTGGAGAATCTGCCGTTGCAGGTTGGAAAAGTCCACCGTGTCGAAATCCACGATGCCGATCTTGCCGATGCCGGCGGCGGCGAGATACATCGCGATGGGCGAGCCGAGACCGCCCGCGCCGATGCAAAGGACGCTTGCGGCCTTGATTTTCTTTTGGCCGGCCAGACCGACTTCGGGCAGAATCAGGTGCCGCGAGTAACGGCGGATTTCGTCGTTGTTCAATTCCATAATCAAAGGGAAAGTATAATAATGCAGCGGTGAAGGAAATCAAGCGGCGCAATTTGAACTGGAGACAGATTTAACCGAATTAAGAAAATTTAATTCTGAAAAATTCTGTGAATTCTGTCTAAAAGTTTAACTGCAAATCTGCGAACTGTCTTTAGACGAAGATTGTCATAAACAATCGCTCGAAGTGGCTTTCATCACGCGCTGGAAATCCGCCTCGTTCTTGTTAGACTGCGCGCGTGACCGTCCTTGAAGCGATTCAGAAAAGCACGGAATTTCTCGGCAAAAAAAATGTCGAATCGCCGCGCCTGCAAACCGAACTTCTCCTCGCGCATCTGCTAAAAATGCCGCGCATGAAGCTCTACCTAAACTTTGAGCGCACCCTCACGCCGGCAGAAACGGACGCGCTGCGTGAATTCATCAAACGCCGCAGCCAGCGCGAACCGCTCCAGCACATTGTCGGCTCGACTTCCTTCTGTGGATTTGAAATCGCCGCGAACCGCCACGCGCTCGTGCCGCGACCGGAAACGGAATTGCTCGCGGAAGCGGGCTGGAATTTTCTTGCAACTCGCAACTCTCAACCATCAACTGCTTTAGACTTCGGCACTGGCACCGGCTGCATCGCCATCGCGCTCGCCGCGAAATGTCCGAACGCAAAAATCATCGCGTTGGACATTTCGGCGGATGCGCTCGCGTTGGCAAAAGAAAATGCGGCGAAAAATAATGTCTCCGAACGGATTGAATTTCTGCAAGGCGATGGATTTGCGGCGCTTCACTCGGAGGGACGAGTTCCACGAGTTCCTGACTCAAACGCCGAAACCAAAATCAGGGACTCGCAGAGCTCGTCCCTCCGAAAATGGGAGTTTGATTTGATCATCAGCAACCCGCCTTACATTCCGTCGGCGGAGATTGAGACGCTCCAGCCGGAAGTCCGCGATTTTGACCCGCGCGGTGCGCTGGACGGCGGCGCGGACGGATTGGATTTTTATCGCAAGATTGCGACAGAAGCAAAACCGTTTTTGAAATCAGACGGAAAAATCATGCTGGAATTCGGCGATGGACAGGCCGAAGCTATTCGCACCATTTTTGGAAATGAAAAGTGGATTGTCGAAGCCGTGCAGGAAGATTACAGTCAGCGCGCCAGAATTTTAATCGCGAGGCGCTGAAAATTTTCGGCCACAGATTGACACAGATGAAACACAGATTTTCCCAACGCATCCGCGCGGAAGATTTTATCTGTGTCAATCTGTGTTCATCTGTGGCTAAATAAAATTTAATTCTCATGGAAAGTTTTTTAATCAAAGGCGGCGTGCCGTTGCACGGCGAAGTCGAAATCAGCGGCAGCAAAAACGCCGCGTTGCCCATCATGGCCGCGACGCTGCTCACGGACGAACCGTGCGTCATCCGCCGCGTGCCGGATTTGAGCGACACGCGGTTCATGGTGAAAATTTTGGAATCGCTCGGCGCGACGGTGAAATTTGAAAACGGCACGCTTACGGTTCACGCCAAAAAAATCAAAGGCTACGCGGATTACGAACTTGTCCGCAAAATGCGCGGCTCGATCTGCATTGCCGGGCCGCTGCTCGCGCGGCTGCACAAGGCGCGGATTTCTTTGCCCGGCGGCTGCATCATCGGCGCGCGGCCAATCAATTTGCATCTGAAAGGATTTGAGGCGCTCGGCGCGAAAATAAAAATCGAGGGCGGCTACATTGACGCGACGGCGAAAAAACTCACCGGCAATTCCATGTTTCTCGGCGGTCGCGCCGGCCCGACGGTTTTGGGAACGGCAAATATAATGATGGCGGCGACTTTGGCCGACGGCGTGACGGTAATCGAAAGCGCGGCGTGCGAGCCGGAAGTCGTTGACCTCGCAAATTTTCTGAATGCGATGGGCGCGGAAATTTCCGGCGCGGGCAGCCCGACGATCACGATTTCCGGCGTTGAGAAATTGCATGGCGCGGAGCATGAAGTGATTCCCGATCGGATTGAGACAGCGACATTCATGATTGCCGCCGCAGCGACGAATGGAGAAGTGACAATTAAAAATTGTCGCGCAGACCATTTGCGCGCGGTGATTGACAAGTTGAACGAAGCCGGAGTTTCAATTCAGCAGCGCAACGGGAATTTAATTGTTCGTCGCGGGAAAAAATTGCGCGCGGCGGACGTGACGACGCTGCCGTATTCCGGTTTTCCGACGGACGTGCAGGCGCAGATGATGTCGCTGCTCGCGCTCGCGCCGGGCATTAGCATCATCACCGAGCGGATTTTTGAATCGCGCTTCATGCACGTCAGCGAACTGGCGCGGCTCGGCGCGGAAATCGAGATCGAAGGGCCGAGCGCGATCGTGAAGGGCGGCAAACAGTTGAGCGGCGCGCCGGTGATGGCGAGCGATTTGCGCGCGAGCGCGGCGCTGGTGATCGCCGGGCTGGCGGCGAAGGGCGCGACGCAGGTGAACCGCATTTATCATCTGGATCGCGGCTACGAAAAGATGGACGCGAAATTGCGGAAGCTCGGCGCGCGGATTCAGCGTGTTGAGGAAAAATAATTTCGGAGCGCGGACGAACTTGCGGACAAGCTGTCCGCGCTCCGTTTGTTTCCCCACAAAATTTGTGTCGGATGACAAGTGACGAGTGACACGCACGGCGTCACTGGCCACGTGTCACCCGTCACATTTTCACTGGGCGCGTTTTCATACGGCGATGAGTTCGCGGCTGTCCGCGTAAATGCGCGCCTGGCGTTCGGCCTGTTGAAAGGCCGCGCGGGTTTTTTCCTCGAACAGCACCGGGAACACCAGCAGGGGGAACAAGGTCGCCCAGGCGAGCGCCGCCGCGTCGTTGGCCGCGCGCCGCAATGGAGTGTTTAGCTCCGGCGCTTCGGCGAGTTGCCGCGCGAGCAGTTGGTTTTTGAGCCGCTCGAACTCGTTTTCCTGCGTGGCGCGGAACGGCGCGGGCGGACTGGCCCGCAGCTCGAAGCGCGTCTCCGGCTCGAATCTGGGCCGGATTTTGGTTTTGTTTCGGTTCATATTTTTTCCTTTCGTGTTTGTTTAAAAAGCGAAAAACCCGCGTTTGCCTTGGCAATCGCGGGTTTTTAAAATTTATTTGCTTCAGTTAAAATTTCTTTCCCTCGACGCCAAAAAGACGGGAGCCGCGCTGCCAAATGGCCATGGAGCCATTGACCAGCACGTGCGTCATCGTCTTTGTGAATGCGGTTTTCATTCTTAACGGCACATAAGAAATACTATTTGACCGGCTTTGTCAATGATTTTTCCTTTGGCGGAAAAACCCGTTGATAGAGGCTTGTCGGATTCGACACGGATGGTAGAGTGAATCATCAAATGAGCGACGGCAGTAAACCTTTGAAGATGGTGACGTGTCCGGGTTGCGAGACGAAAACGTTTATCCCCGGCGATCTGGCGCCATTGGGGACGGTGCCGTGCAGCAAGTGCGGGCATCCGATCATGATGCCGATGAGGCTGCGGCAGTTTGAACTGCGCAGCAAAATCGCGTCGGGCGGCATGGGCATCGTGTATCGCGCGTGGGACACGACGCTGGAACGGCTCGTGGCGGTGAAGCTGATGAAAAAGGAATTGCTCGACGAGCCGAAGATGCTGGAAAGTTTTTACCTCGAAGCCCGCGCCTGCGCGAAATTAAACCATACGAACATCGTCCACATCTACACGTTCGACGAATGGGAAGGCGAACGTTATCTGGTCATGGAAATTGCCGATCAAGGCAGTTTGGACGCGCGGATTGACAAACTTCATTCGCTGCCTGAATTGCAAGTGCTGGATGTGGGCATCAAAATCGCCTCGGCGCTGGACATGGCGTTGAAATACGATCTGCTGCATTGCGACATCAAGCCGGGAAATATTTTGTTCAACGCCGATCACGAACCCAAGCTGGTGGATTTTGGCCTGGCGCGCAAAACGGATGCGGAACAGGAATCGGGAGAATTCACGCGCGGCACGCCGTTTTATGTCGCGCCGGAAAAAATCAAGCGCGAGCCGGAGACGTTTTTGTCGGACATGTATAGCTTGGGCGCGACGCTGTATCATGCCGTCACCGGGCGCGTGCCGTTCGACGCGCCGACGCCGGAAGAAGTGGTGCAGGCGCATGTCTATGAGGCGTTGACGCCGGCCAATCAAGTGATGCCGGAAATTTCGCCGGCCACCAGCGAAGCCTTGTCGCGCGCGCTGGCCAAAAATCCGGCGGACCGTTTTTTGAGCTATGATGAATTCATCATGGCGTTCGAGGCGGCGCGCAGCCTCCTGCTCCGTCAACAATCCCAGTCGCCGCAGTTGCCGCAAAAATCCAAGAGCCTCACAAGTTGGTGGAAGCGGCAATAAAAAAAGGCGGACGTTGCCGTCCGCCTTTGCACTTGGGTTTCAGATTATTTCGCCGGCTCGTCCGATTTTTTCTTTTCTTCCGCCGGTTTTTTCCCGTCGTGAATGGTCGTGGCGGTCAATTTTCCATCCTCGGATTTCTTGTAGGCGCCGCCGACTTTGTCGCCCACGGCGATGTCACTCAAGATCGCCGGGTTGCCGTCCTTGGTGATCTTTGTTTCCGACGTGATGACAAACGTGCGCGTCTCGACCGTCAAGGTCATCGCGTTGGTATCCACCGCGCTGGCCGTGCCGCGAAACACGAGTCCTGAATGTTTCTTGGATTTGGCCGGGGCATTGGTGGACTGGTCGGATGCCGCCGGTGCGTTGGTGCGGTTGTCTTCTGCGCGCGAGACGGTCGGCGCGGCGATGATGGCCGACGCGAGCAGGGTTAGGATTGCGGTTTTTACGATGTTTTTATTCATGTTGTTTCCCAACGTTATGATGTTGATTTGTTTTGATTCCCGATCAGACATGGAATAAGACCCCGATTTTAAAAACCGGTTACAGAAATTTCAACAACTTTTTCACCACGCACCTTCGGTAAGCAATTCCGCCACGTTGCGCGCCAGATCCTCAGCGAGCAGCGGCTGGGACTGGCGGTCGGTGCTGGCGAGATCCAGGCCGACGTGAACCAGCGTGTAGCCTTCGATATCTTTATCGAGGAGAATCTTCCCGGTGGCGCCGTCGCGCACGATGATGTGGGCGGTGATTTCAACGCGATAATTTTCCGGCGTCACGACATCCGTGTTCAGATAACTCAAGCCTTGGCGAGTGTAACGCGTGATGACGCCGGTGACGATGACATCGCCGGCTCCGTGCGTGGCGAGGTGATAGGTGCCATCGGCCTGCAATCGTTCGCGCAACGCCTGCGTCACGGAATCGCCAAGGCGCGGCTCCAGCGTCTGGTTGTTGAAAGGCAGGACTTCAATGGATTTTTCCCCGGCGATCGCGCCGTTGACGGGACCGAGATGATAAGCGGCGCAACCGGCGAGCAGCCCCGCCGCCGCGCCGATGGCAAAAAAAATCAGGGAACGCAATTTCACTTCTGGGCCTGGATGCGCGGCTTGAGCACCTCGATGCGCTGGCGCGCCTGCGCGGCGTAGGAGGAATTCGGATCGAGCTGCAGCACTTCGTTGTAATAGACCACCGCGCCCGCCCATTTTTTGCTGTTCTCGTAAAACTGCGCGATGATGAAATTTCCGTGGACCTGTTCCGCCTTGAGACCGGAAATGGATTTTTGCACTTCCGGCACGCGTTTGTCTTCGGGGAACAGCGTCATGAAATCCGTGTAGGCCGCGATGGACTGGCCGGCGGTGCTTTGGTCGTATTCGGCGGTCGCGGCCTGCTTCTGCCAGGAAAAGCCTTCGCGATAGAGCGCGTCGGCGGCGATCACCGGCTGGTCGTGATAACGGTCGGCGGCGGTCTCGTAAGCCTTCACAGCGTCGGCGTAACTTTTTCCTTTTTCGTGCGCCGCGCCCATCCGCAACTGCGCGTGCGGCGCGACATCGCTGTAAGGCCCGTTGTTCACAATCTTGTTGAACATCTTCGCCGTTTCATCCATCGAAGTGTAAAGCGGGATGTACCCCCAGAGCCGGAACCATTCGCCGGCGAGGAAACGGTTGCCGATCTCGTATTGCCGCCAGAGAACGTCCTCGTATTCCGCGCTGCGCGGATATTTTTCGATGATGGTCTGGTAGGCGTTGAAGGCGGCTTCGTCCCGGCCCTTGGCTTCAAGGCAGCGACCGATGAGATATTGCGCGCGCGGCGCATAATCGGACAACGGCCACACGCGTACCACGCGGTGCGCCGCGTGCAGCGTGACGGCGTAATTGCGGCTGGTGAAAGATTCTTCCGCGACCTCCAGTTGCTCTTTCGCGCGGGTGCGCTGCCATTTTGAAGTTTCGCCCGACGATTCGTAATACCAGCCTTCGCCCGGCACAAACATCAACGGCGCGGGCGAGCGAAACGGCACCAACGCCACCAGCGTCACAAGCAAGATCAGGCAAATCAACCGGCGATTCATGGGCGCACGTTAGCGGGGTGAAATTGGCAAGTCAAGAAGGGCGCGATGAAAATCATCCCCGGTAAATGGCCAACAGACCGTAATCCGTCATCACCTTTTGCGAGCCGACATCAAAATGCTCGTAACTGACCGTGTGGATGCTGATCAGGTTGCTCTCGCCGATCTCGTTCAAAAATTCCGTGACCTTTTCGTCAAACTTGTCGTGCCCGTTTTCAATGCAACTGGAGTGGCGGATGGTTCGCGTGCGGATTTTTTTGCCCGAACCTTTCACGATCACCTCCAGCGGCGGCTTTGGCTTGGTGATCAGCGAATCGCCCGGCTTGTCGCGCACCGGCACTTTGAGATGCCGCTCGATTTTCGCTGCGGCGGACGACGAGATGGTGCTGGGCGCGAGGCTCAAAGCGGCCGGTCCCGCCGGCACATTTTCCGTGGGCGGTTTGGGACCCTCCGGGATGGTGATGGTTT
>CAXUBD010000131.1:0-2121 GCA_964249225.1 uncultured Verrucomicrobiota bacterium
CTGTTTGAGAATGGCGCGGAAAGTTCCCGTTGGAATGTCGCCCGGATGCATCGCCACATAAGTTTGACGCCCATCGGCGTGCCGCAAAACGACGTGCGAACCGGATTGCCGTTTGATGACAAAACCCGCGCGCTGCAATTTCGCCAAAGCTTCACGCGCTTTGTAAGGCATCGTCGGGAAGTTCGAGCGTTGAGAACAACGATTCGGAAGGGGCGGAAATAGTTTCGCCGTTGGCGTGTTTTTCTGACAGCCACAATTTGAGCAGGTCAGTGGCGGACGCACGCGCACCTTCGATTCCCAGGCCATGCGTGGTGAGGCTCAGGCTCGGAATGTGCGCGTAATAATATCCGGCGGGAAAACCGGCGTCCTGGATTTTTTCAAACACAACGCTGAAGTTCATGTCGAAAAGATAAGGCTCAAATGAGGAACGTCAAAATGAAAATTACGCGTGCCGGCTCCTTCACGCTTTACGGCGATCCGGTAATTGTGAAATTGTGGGAGTGTCCTAATTTCGGGGCGCGGCATTTATGCCGCATCACCGTTCAAAGCAATCAGGGCGTTGAAGCGGGCTAAAGCCCGCGCTTCATCGGCAAATTGGGACATTGCCGAAATTGTAATGAATTTGACGGGTGCAGCCTATCCTCATATTTAGGTGACATATAATTGACAACTATCATTTGGGCTTGCTTGCTGGTATCAAAATCTGTCGGAAGTCGTTCACATGAATAAAGTACGGATCATAGCTGTAAAAGCTCGCCGAAGAATGTCCCGACATACTCGAAGTGTCAGTGACATCACTCTCGACTTTGATCCGCGCTTGCGATGCCGTCAGCGGGATTGAGAGCCAGCTAACCAAACAAGTGAAACCGGTAACTATCAAAAGAACCGGCCAGATAATTCGTGATGCTTTCATAAAATCAAATCGCTCAATGTCGCCTAACAGATAATGACGGCTCGGCTTGCAGCCTATCAAGTTTCATTTTTTGAACTTTGCGCCCGGCAAAGACTTTTGACAAGAGGAATTTACTTTTGAATTTTTCATGTCCTTTCGTGTCTATTCGTGGTTAGCTTTACGAAAATGAGACTGTCGCTTTTATCTATCTTGCTCGGGGTCGGCATGAGTGTGCCGCAGATTTACGGGCTGACGAAGCCCGTGCAATTCGCCGCCGCTGCGCGCAAATTTCCGCGCAACCTGCCCGCCGGCATTTTTCTGATGCTGCTCGGTACGGCGTGGTTTTTGTGGATCGTCAACGCGGAGCCGATCGCGGATTTTTCCGCGTTCAAACCCTATATGATGGCCTGCTTCGCGGCGGTGGGAATTTTGTCGTGCGTCTTCATCCAGGATTTTCTCGCGGTGCGCGGCCTCGCGGTGGTGCTGCTGTTGCTGGCGAAATTAATGCTGGACACCGGGCGTCCGCATCTGGGCGACACGCCGTGGGTTTTGGTGATCCAGGCGTGGGCTTACGTTTTGATCGTCGCTGGCATCTGGTTCACGGTGACGCCATGGAAACTGCGCGACTTTTTGAACTGGGCTACCGCGACCGAAGCCCGCATCAAAATCGGCAGCGCGGTGCGGCTGGCGTTCGCGATTTTCATCGTCGCGCTCGGCCTGACGGCTTTTCGGGCGATGTAGATTGCGCCCATGAAAATCGCCGACATCAGACGCGAATACTCGCTCGCCGGTTTGCGCCGCGCGGATTTGGACGCAAATCCAATCGCGCAATTCCAAAAATGGTTCGAGCAGGCGGCGAAGGCGTTCGCGCAAAAGGAAATTGACGTGCACGCGGCGACGCTCGCGACTGCTGACAGAAACGGCAAACCCTCCGCGCGAATCATTTTGCTGAAAGGCTTGGACGAACGCGGCTTCGTTTTTTTCACGAATTACAACAGCCGCAAAGGGCGTGAGCTTTCGGAAAATCCCAACGCGGCGCTGACATTTTACTGGGCGGAACTGGAGCGGCAGATTTGCGTCGCAGGCGTCGTCCAAAAAATTTCGCGCGAAGAATCGGAGAATTATTTCAAGTCGCGTCCGCACGGCAGTCGTCTCGCGGCCTGGACTTCGAACCAAAAAGATGCCGTCGCCGATCGCGCGGCGCTGGAAAAAAAATGGAACGAAATGGC
>CAXUBD010000131.1:2131-4874 GCA_964249225.1 uncultured Verrucomicrobiota bacterium
AATGGCGGCGAAATTTCCCGGCGACGTTCCGCTGCCGCCGCACTGGGGCGGTTTGGTTTTGCGCCCGGAGCGGATTGAATTCTGGCAGGGGCGTCCGAGCCGGTTGCACGACCGTTTTCGTTACTCGCGGCAGGCGGACGGCTCCTGGAAGATTGAGCGGCTGGCGCCGTAAAAATCCAGGCGCGCCGAAGTCTCGCCCATTAACGAATATTTAAAAATAAAACCGCGGTTTTGGATTCACCAAAACCGCCGGTTTCTTTTCGACGCGTTCAGAATTTGTAGGTGATGCCGCTGACGAGTTTCACGTCGTTAGCCTTGCGCCCGGTCGCCGGTTCGTTGACGTAATTGTCATCGAGATAGGTTTGCAGGCTTATTTTTTTTGAGAGCGGGGCGGCAATGCCGATTTCGGCGTTGACGAGGTAGTTGTCCACTTTGTTGACCTGCGGCAGGAGTTCGATGTTTTGCCAGAGACGCGCGCCGTGAGACGCAAATTTGTGTTCGAAGCGTTCGGCCAGCCGCAGGGTCGCATAGGTGGTGGCCGCGCCGCCGAGTTGCTGGAGCGTCAGGCCGGGTCCGGCTTCACCCGCGAGCGTGGTTTCCTTTTGTTTGATGAAATAATAACCGGCACCGGGACTGAGGGTGAGCCGGTAGTCCAGGTCGGCGATGCCGTCATGCAGACCTTCGATGCGCGCGTAGCCGAAAAAACGTTCGTTGAACAAGTGGTTATACTGGCCGAAGGCGTGCAGGCTTTCGTTGTTTTTCACATCCCGGCTGGTGGTGGTGTTGCCGACGGTGGTTTCAACTTTGTTTTCGCCATAGGCGCCATCCGCGCCAAACGCCCATTCGGTGATCGGATCTTTTTTTTGCGTCAGAAAATTAGCCGTGACCAAAACGGTGTCGCTGTTGCCGCGGGTAAGCGTAAGGCCGAGGCCAGCGGTGCTTTCCCATCTGGCTTTTTTCACGAATGGCGTGACGCTGTTCGTGAGCGTATCGGCAAACGCCGTGAGGACGCCGCCGGCGACGATGAAGGTTGCGATATATTTTTTCATTTGAATTAAAATGGCGCGCCCGAAAATGGATTTGTGCGACGGACCCGCGCCAAAGCCGTTATTTTTCCGATCCGCTTTCGACGGCGGAATCTTCCTTGTCCTCGCCGATGACCTGGGCGATGGCTTGCAGTTTGTCATTCTCGGCGAGGTTGACGAGCTTGACGCCTTGCGTGTTGCGACCGGCTTCGCGAATGCCGTTGACGGGAATGCGCACCATCTGGCCGCCAACGGTGATCAACATGATTTCATCCGAATCGCGAACGGTGAGCGCGCCGACGACTGCGCCGGTTTTTTCTCCGGTTTTCATCGTGATGATTCCTTTGCCGCCACGCGACTGGACGCGGTATTCGTCAAAGCCGGTGCGTTTCCCAATGCCATTTTCACCGGCGACGAGCAGGGCCGCGTCGGGAACGACAATTGCCGCCGCCACGAGCGCGTCGGTTTTTTCCAGGTTGATGCCGCGCACGCCGCCTGCCGCGCGCCCCATCGAACGCACATCGGTTTCGTGAAAGCGGATGCTCATGCCTTCCTTGGAAATCAAAACCACGTCGTCGCCGTCGTCGCCTTCGCCCGTGCTGCCGCGCGTGAGTTTCACGTCAATCAGCGTGTCGTCGGCGTCAATGCCGATGGCGATGATGCCACCTTTGCGGACATTGGAAAATTCGTTGAGCGACGTTTTTTTCACCGTGCCTTGGCGCGTTGCAAAAAATAATTCGCCCGATTGATTCCAGGTCACATCCTCTTTGTTCGCGTCGGTCTTGGAAAGAATGCGGATGAGCGCGGCGACTTTTTCGCCGGCCTTGAATTCCAAAATGTTCGCGATGCTCCGGCCTTTCGCCGCTCGGCCCATGTCTGGGATTTCGTGGACGCGCTCGACGTAAACACGGCCCGTGTTCGTGAAGAACATGAGATAATCGTGCGTGCTCGCGGTGAACAGATGCTCGATGAAATCGTCCGCCTCCGCTTCGGTCGCGGCTTCGCGCGTCGTCATGCCGATGACGCCCTTGCCGCCGCGCCGTTGCGCGCGATAACTGGAAACGTTCGTGCGTTTGATCAATCCGCCGTGCGTGAGCGTGATGATGACGCCTTCGTTCACAATCAAATCTTCAATCGCAATTTCCCCTTCGTCGGGAACGATCTGGGAAAGGCGCGGCGTTGCGTATTTTTCTTTGATGACCCGGAGTTCCTCCTTGATGATGGTCATCACGCGCGATTCCTTCGCCAGAATGTCGAGCAAGTCCCTGATGCGCTCGAGCAACGCTTTGTATTCGCCCTCGACCTTGTCAATTTCCAGCGCGGTCAATTGATACAAACGCAATTCGAGGATCGCGTCCACCTGGCGCTCGGTCAAAGCATAACGACCCGCGTCGAGCCGCGCTTCGCTGCGGATCAAAATTCCCCAGCGCTCGACCTGCTGTTTCGACCATTCGAACGCGAGCAGTTTCACGCGCGCCTCGTCGCGCGTCTTGCTGCTGCGAATGATAGCGATGAACTCGTCAAGATTCGCGAGCGCGATCAGATAACCTTCGAGCAACTCGGCGCGCTCCTCGGCCTTGCGCAATTCAAACCGCGTGCGGCGCAAAACGACTTCGCGGCGATGCTCGATGTAGCATTGGATGAGTTCCTTGAGATTGAGCGTCTTCGGCTTGCCATGGTCAATCGCGAGTGAGTTGACGCTGAACGAAACTTCGAGC
>CAXUBD010000131.1:4884-8201 GCA_964249225.1 uncultured Verrucomicrobiota bacterium
CGTAAAGATTGTTGATAACGACTTTCGGGTTCGCGTCGCGCTTGAGTTCCATGACCAGCCGCGTGTGTTCGTCGGACTCGTTGCGCATCGCGGAAATTTCCGTGATGACTTTTTCGTTCACGAGACTGGCAATTTGTTCTTCGAGCGCGGCGCGGTTGACATTGAATGGAATTTCCGTGATGACTAGCTGCTCGCGGTTGCCCTTCATCTCCTCGGAACCGACGCGCCCGCGCAATTTGATGCTGCCCTTGCCGTTCGTAAAATAATTTTTGATGCCCTCGACGCCGCAAATCATTCCGCCCGTCGGAAAATCCGGGCCTTTGATGAATTTCATCAGCTCGGCGATCGTGATGTCCGGCTGGTCAATCTGCGCGCAAATGCCGTCAATCACTTCACCGAGATTATGCGGCGCCATGTTCGTCGCCATGCCGACGGCGATGCCCGTGCCGCCGTTGACGAGCAGATTCGGAAACGCCGCCGGAAAAACCGTCGGCTCGGTCATGCGCTCGTCGTAATTCGGGACGAAATCCACGGTGTCGCGATCCATGTCCGACATCAGCGCCGCGCCGAGATGCGTGAGCCGCGCCTCGGTATAACGCATCGCCGCCGGCGGATCGTTTTCGATCGAGCCGAAATTGCCCTTGCCGTCCACGAGTTTTTCGCGCATCGCCCATGGCTGCGCCATGTGGACGAGCGTCGGATAAATCACCGCTTCGCCATGCGGATGATAATTGCCGGAGGTATCACCGCAGATTTTTGCGCACTTGTAAGGCTTGCGTCCAGGAAACAGCGACAACTCGTGCATCGCATAAAGGATGCGGCGTTGCGAGGGTTTTAGTCCGTCGCGCACATCGGGCAGGGCGCGCGAAATGATGACGGACATTGAATAGTCGAGGAACGAATTTTTGATCTCGTCCGCGACGTTGATCTTGGAGATTTTTTCACCGGCAGTATAAGCGCCGCCGCTTTGATGCGATGCGTTGAATTCAGTTTCGTCGGGCATGATAAATTTATTTTATTGCGGCAAATCTTCCATTGCTTCCGGCAACATGGCGATTCCAAGCTGCCGACAGGCGGCGCGAATGCGTCCGTCGGTAGCGCACATTTTTTCGCGGTGCAAATCGCAGGTCGCCACATGAAGCGCGTCCAAAGTTTTTAACGACATATGCGGATGACACGCCCGCTGAATCGCGCCGGCACGTTCCAAGACGGCGCGGTTGAGCGGCAACAACCGGATCATTTCCGACGCCAGCATGGAATCAAATTTTTCCGCTGCGTTTGCGGCTTCTTTTTCGGTGATGTATCGCTGCCGTTCACGCGACAGCAACGCGGAATTGACTTCGGTCAATGCCAATTCCGACGTTTCGAAACTATGACCCTTCAAGTTTTTCCCAAACCAATCGCTGTCCGGCTCGCGGATCAGCAATTTGACAATAATGGCGGAATCGAGATACATCACCATCCGCGCGCATCGCGGTCTTCGCGAATGATTTCATCAGCCGTCGGTCCGCGATGAACCGGCTGTTTCATCAGGTAATCACCCATGCCGGTGAAAACTTTCCGCGCCTTGTGTTTTCCGACCGGCGACAACACGGCTTTCGGCTCGCCGTCGCTGGTGATGGTGATTTCCCGGCCACCCGCCACCAAATCAAGCAAGGCCGACAAATGAGCCTTGGCCGCGCGAACGCTGATGATCGGGCCGACGCCCGACATGGTTGCGACTTCGCGCATGACCATTGGCCCGGAGGTTTCCGGAGTCATCTTCAGTCGCGGAGTGCGTTGTCTGTATAAAGGTAATTTAGTTTTCATGGTCTTAATGTAGTCACGCGTGACTACATTGTCAAACACTTTTTTTACACATCAAGATTCCGCACGTTCAAGGCGTTGTCCTGAATGAACTGGCGGCGCGGCTCGACTTCGTCGCCCATGAGGCGCACGAACATTTCCTCGGCCTCGACGGCGTCGGTGAGTTCGATGCGCAGCAGTTTGCGCTTGACCGGATTCATGGTTGTCTCAAAAAGTTCTTTGGCGTCCATTTCGCCGAGACCTTTGAAGCGGGTCATCTGGATGCCTTTTTTGCCGACGGCTTTCACGGCGTTCAAAATTTCCGGGATCGAGAACAGCGGCGTCACGGTCGCACGCTCGCCTTCGCCCTCGATAATTTCAAACAACGGTTTGTCCTGCGCAGAATAATGATCCACTTGCAGACCTTTCTTGGAAAGCTTGCCCATCAATTCCGCCACGGCCTTGCTTTCGTGATGCAGGTCGGCGTAAATCGCGCGCCGCGTCGGGCCATCCTTTTTCCGTAATTCAGTATCACCATTAAAAAGATCAGCGCTGGCAGTCTTGAAGTTTTCCAACTCCTCGCTCGTGATAAAATAATGCACGGTTTCGTCGTTGCCCTCGCGCACCTTCACGAGGTGCGACGGAAAATCACCGCCCGATGAACGTTTCCCAACGTAATCGCCAAAGTCGCCGCCCTGTCGCCGCACATACGCCGTGTGTTTGTCGAGCGATTCGAGCAGCGCGAGAATTTCCTCAAGCTGCTTTTGCGTGAACTCTTTGCCGTCGGCCAGACTTTTCAAACGCACTTCCTCGACGCCGTTCTGGACGAGAATCCGGTTCAACTGCGCGTCGTCGTCAATGTAATCCGTCTTTTTTTTGCGCGTGATACTGTAAAGCGGCGGCTGCGCGATGTAGACAAAACCTTGCTTCACAAGTTGCGGCATCTGGCGGTAAAAAAACGTGAGCAATAACGTGCGGATATGCGAGCCGTCCACGTCGGCGTCCGTCATGATGATGATTTTGTGGTAGCGCAGGCGGTTCAAATCGAACGCGCCTTCGCCCTCGCCGTCGCCGATGCCCGTGCCGATGGCCGTGATCATCGTGCGGATTTCTGTGTTCTGCAAAACTTTATCGAGCCGCGCTTTTTCGACGTTAATCAATTTTCCGCGCAACGGCAGGATCGCCTGAAACTTCCGGTCGCGTCCCTGTTTCGCCGAGCCGCCGGCGGAATCACCCTCGACGATGTAAAGTTCCGTGTTCGCCGGATCGCGGTCGGAACAATCCGCCAATTTCCCCGGCAAACCGCCGCCGGTCAACGCGCTTTTGCGAACCGCTTCGCGCGCCTTGCGCGCGGCTTCGCGCGCCCGCGCGGCGTTCAAAGATTTATCAATGATGCGTTTTGCGACCGGCGGATTGGCGTCGAAATAAGACATCAATCCTTCGTAAGTCACCGAACCCGTGATGCTCTCAACTTCCGGCGACAGCAGTTTCACCTTCGTCTGCGATTCAAATTTTGGATCGCTGTGCTTGAC
>CAXUBD010000132.1:0-8196 GCA_964249225.1 uncultured Verrucomicrobiota bacterium
CGCGTTGGACTCGTTGTGGGCGATGGTTTTTTTAGCCACGGATTGAACACGGATGAAACTGTCTATGAATTTTTCATCCATCCTGCTGACCTTTCCATTGCAATAACAATCATTTTGACAGCTTCATCCTCCGAGCGAGACTCACCTATAACATATGCGTTTTGCCAAGGAGCAATTTGTTTCGGCATTTCCACGCGGTAATTACGACTGTCCAAAGCGGAAATTTTTACAAACCAAGGCGACTTATATGTGTCTTCCGCAAGCAAACAAAGAGTAAGGTGCGAAGTTAGTCCCCATACAACTCGTTCGTCAGGCAATTCCTTGAGGCGTTTTATCAAGCCAAGCATTTGGTATCTTCAGTGTAGCTCTCTTCAAGCGTTTCTGTTTTTTGATCTTTGCAGCGAGTTAGTTGCATTTGATTCTATTTAACCTCCGAAGCTGGCGTTGCCAAGTGACTTTTCAATCCGCGCCAGTGATTTTTCTTTGCCCAGAACTTCGAGCAGATGATACAGGCTCGGGCCGTGGGGATTGCCGGTGGCGGCGAGGCGCGTCGGGTGGATGAGCACGCCGGCTTTCACGCCGAGTTGGTTGGCGGTTTCTTTCAACGCGGTTTCCAGCGTCGCGTCGTCGAAGGTGTGCAGCGCGGCGAAGGCGTCGCGGAGTTTTTCGAGGCGCGGTTTGTTTTCGGGGATGAAAACTTTTTTCGCGTCGTCGGCGTTGTAAATGATTTCGTCGCGGAAATAAAATCCGGCGTAAGCGGGCAGTTCGCTGAACAGTTTGAATTTGCCTTTGCAGGTGTCGAGCGCGGCTTTGACGTAGGCGAGCGGAAATTTATTTGTATCAATCCCGGCTTTCGCAAAAGCGTGGACGGCGAGTTCGTAAAAACGGTCGTCGGCCAGTTCGCGCGCGTATTCGCCCTGCAACCACAGGAGTTTTTCGTAATCGAACCGCGCGTTGTGCCGGAGAATCTGCGGGAGATCGAAGCGTTCGATGACGTCGGCGCGCGACAGCTTTTCGCGATTGTCCTTGGGCGACCAGCCGAGCAGGCAGAGATAATTGATGACGGCTTCGGGCAAAAATCCTTCGTCGAGATAGCTGGTGAGCGAGGCGCCGGTGTCGCGCTTGCTCATCTTGGAGCCGTCGCCGTTCAGGATGAGCGGGATGTGCGCGTAGTGCGGCGGCTTGACGCCGAAGGCCTGGAAGAGCGCGATGTGCTTGGCGGTGTTGCTCAAATGATCTTCGCCGCGGATGACGTGCGTGATGTCCATCTCCAGATCGTCAATGACGTTGACGAGATGAAACACGGGCTGGCCGTCGGAACGCAGGATGACGAAGTCGGGGTCAACTTCCTCGCGGTCGGTGAGTGTGCGGACGACATCGCCGACGACTAAATCGTGAATCGTGATTGGCTCGCGGGTCATTTTGAATTTCACCGCCCCGTCGTGTTCGTAGGCGAGGCCTTTGGACAACAATTCTTGCACGCGACGTTGGTAAATTTCAGTTCGTTGCGATTGAAAATACGGGCCAAAATTTCCTTTGCTTGGCGGGACAGGCAACTCGTCTTCCAAATTTTTTACAGAAGAAAACGAAGGAAACGAAGATTCTTTGTTTTCTTTGTTCGCTTCTGTTTTCATTATCGGGCCTTCGTCCCAATCGAGGCCGAGCCAGCGCAGGCCGCTCAAGATGACTTCGACGGCTTCCTGCGAATTGCGCGCGGCATCAGTGTCCTCGATGCGCAAAATAAACGTGCCGCCGGTGTGCCGGGCGTAAAGCCAGTTGAAGAGCGCGGTGCGCGCGCCGCCGATGTGCAAGTAACCGGTCGGCGATGGGGCGAATCGGACGCGAGGTTTCATGAATTTAATTTAGCCACAGATGAACACAGATTTTCACAGATGAAAAATAAAAAAGGCGCTCCGACAAAATCGAAGCGCCTTGATGAAAACTACAAATTACTTCTTAACGCCGAGGATCGCATCCTTCGCGGCTTTGGCGACGCGAAATTTCACGACGCGCTTGGCTTTGATCTGGATTTGTTCGCCGGTCTTGGGGTTGCGACCGATGCGGGCGGCCCGGTCTTTGAGGACGAGCTTGCCGATGCCGGGCAGGGTGAAAGTGTCCTTCGCGTGCTTGTAGGCAAGCGATGCGAGATGGTCGAGAATTTCGCCAGCCTGTTTTTTGGAGAGCGTCGCTTTTTCGGCGATCGCGGCGACGAGTTGGGATTTTGAGAGTGCTTTTGCCATAGTGTTGGTTTCTTTCGATGGTTGTTGTTGTTGTGATTTGGTTACAAAAGTCATGCGACTTGGCTCGAATTAAAGGATTTCGCGGGAATCCTGCAAGCAAAAAACTCATAAAATTACATATTTTATTTTGGCCCCCCCAGCGCGGGGCTTGACATCGCGGGGGTTTTTTCCAACATCCGGCTGTGGCGCTTTTCACAATCCAGAACGAATTTCGTTATGAGATCACCCGCAAAATTTTTGAGGGCGGCATGGGCATCGTTTATGAGGCGGAACAGCATGGCTCGCGCGATTTCGTCAAACGCGTCGCGATCAAGATCATCCGCCCCAGTTTCGCAAGCCAGAAAATGTTCATCGAGAATTTCATCGGCGAGGCCAAGCTCGTCGCCGATCTGATCCACACGAACATCGTGCAGACTTACCATCTCGGCGAAGTGAACGGCGTTTGTCTCATTGCGATGGAGTTAATCCGTGGTGTGAACCTCGAGCAGTTCACGCATCAACTGGTGGAAAAACGCCGCACGCTGCCGAAGGAACTGGCAGTGTTCATCACCAGCCGCATCGCGCGCGGGCTGGCCTACGCGCACGCAAAAACAGACAAAGACGGCAAGCCGCTCGGCATTGTGCATCGCGACGTGAGTTTCAAAAACATCATGATCGCGTTCGAGGGCGACGTGAAGCTGACGGATTTCGGCATCGCCAAAGCGCGCGGATTTTTGACCGACCAGGAAGGCGAAGTCGTCGCGGGCAAGCCTGATTACATGAGTCCGGAACAGGCGGATTTCCAAGTCACCGACCAGCGTTCCGATTTGTTTTCCGTCGGCGTCGTGCTGTCGAACCTGCTGCTCGGCAAAAATATTTTCAAGGGCGAAACCGCCGAGGAATCGCGCGGCCGCATCATGCGCCAGCCGATCCCGGATTTTCGCGCGCTTGATTCGCGCATTGACGACAAGCTCAACGACATTTTGCACCACTGCCTCACGCGCGACCTCGCGCGGCGTTACGCCACCGCCGACCTGTTGATGTATGACCTTGAGTATTACATCTATCACGAAGGCTACGGCCCGACCAACGAAACGCTCGGCAAATTCATCCGCGAAATCTTCGGGCAGAATTTGCCCGTGGCCTCCACGATGGAAGACGCGCACGGCAAAACGCTCATCCTCGAGGAAACTGCGCGCCTCAAGACATACGAGCCTAAAAAATGAAACGCGTCTCCACCCAGATCGTAAAATTGGGGTTGCTTCAAACCGATTGCGTCGCGCACCCGGACACGAACCTTAAGAAAACCCTCGCGCTCATCGAACGCGCCGCCAAATCCGGCGCGCAAATCATCTGCACGCAGGAACTGTTTCGCTCGCAGTATTTTTGTCAGAGCGAAGACCATGAAAATTTTCAACTCGCCGAACAAATTCCCGGCCCGACGACGGATGCCTTTTGCAAACTCGCGAAGAAACACAAAGTCGTCATCATCGCGTCGCTGTTCGAGAAACGCGCCGCCGGCGTTTATCACAACACCGCCGCCGTGATTGATGCCGACGGTTCGCTGCTCGGCATTTATCGGAAGATGCACATTCCCGACGATCCGCTCTTTTACGAAAAATTTTATTTCACGCCCGGCGATTTGGGATTCAAAACGTGGCAGACGAAATTTGGAAAAATCGGCGTGCTGATTTGCTGGGACCAATGGTATCCCGAAGCCGCGCGCTTGACCGCAATGCAAGGCGCGCAAATTTTATTTTACCCGACCGCCATCGGCTGGCATCCGAGCGAAAAAAAAGAATACGGCGAACGCCAGCACAACGCGTGGGAAACCATCCAACGCAGTCACGCCATCGCCAACGGCTGTTTCGTTGCCGTGCCGAACCGCGTCGGCCACGAAAAAATTTCCGGCGTGCGCGGCGACGGTTTGGAATTCTGGGGCCAAAGTTTCGTCGCCGGAACGTCCGGCGAAATCCTCGCCAAAGCCTCGACCAACAAGGAGGAAATTCTGATCGTGCCCGTTGACCTCGCCAAAGTGGATGTGACGCGCACGCACTGGCCGTTCCTGCGCGACCGCCGGATTGATGCGTATGGCAATCTCACCAAGCGGCTCGTTGACTGAACCGCTCGCGTGGATCACCGGCGCGAACGGCCTCATCGGAAATTATCTCGTCCAGATTGCGCCGCGATTCGCCTCGCACTGGCGCTTGCGCGCGCTCACACGCGAACAATTTGATTTGCTTGATTTCAAAAAAGTGGAAAGCGAATTCAAAAAAGATTCGCCGCAACTGATCGTTCATTGCGCGGGGATTTCAAATGTCGGCGAGGCGCAAAAAAATCCCGCGCGCGCAAAAAAAATGAACGTCGAAGCGACCAAATTTCTTGCCGAACTCGCGGCGGAAATCCAATTCGTTTTCTTTTCCACGGATTTGATTTTTGACGGGCGCAAAGGAAATTATTCCGAACCCGACGCGCCAAATCCGCTGCATTTTTATGGCGAAACCAAAGTGGCGGCGGAAGAAATCGTTCGGCGCAATCCAAAACATTTGATCGTCCGCACTTCGATCAACGGCGGGCTGTCGCGCGCGGGCAATCGCGCCTTCAACGAGCAGTTAAAATTGTCGCTCCAAAATTCCACCGGCATGAAATTGTTCACGGATGAATTTCGTTCCCCGATTTTTGCCGGCGAAACCGCGCGCGCCGTTTGGGAACTGGCGGAAAAAAATTGCGCGGGAATCTTTCACGTCGCCGGCGCGGAAAAACTGTCGCGCTGGCAAATCGGTGAATGGCTCGTCAAACGCTGGCCGGAAATCACAACAAAAATCGAACCCGGTTCGGCCAAGGATTTTTCCGGCCCGCCGCGCGCGCTGGACACATCGCTGGACATTTCAAAAGTCCAGAAAGTTTTATCCGTTCCATTGCCCGGTTTGACGGAATGGCTCACGGCAAATCCAAACGAAATTTTTTAGACAGAATCAACAAAATTCAACAGAATTGAATTCTGACAACTCGGTTAATTCTGTCTCAAAATGAATCGCTCCAAATATCGCGGCCGTCTCGCGCCGTCGCCGACCGGCCATTTGCATCTCGGCCACGCGCGGACTTTTTGGATCGCGCAACAACGCGCCAAAGAAAATGGCGGCGAACTTATTTTGCGCAACGAAGATTTGGATTCCACGCGCTTCAAGATGGAATTTGTCGACGCGATGCTTGAAGATTTGCGCTGGTTCGGTTTTGAATGGAGCGAAGGCCCGGACATCGGCGGACAATTTGCGCCCTACAATCAAAGCGGGCGGATGAATTTTTACCGCGCCGCGCTTGAAAATTTGCGCGCCGGAAATTTTATTTATCCTTGCACCTGCTCGCGCAAAGACATTCTGGCCGCCACGCGCGCGCCGCACGCAAACGACGATGACGAGCCGATTTATCCCGGAACGTGCCGGGAAAATCAGAAATCAGAAATCAGAAATCAGAAATTCAGTTGGCGTTTTCGCGTTCCCGATGGCGAGACGATTTTTTTCAACGACGAAAATTTTGGCGAACAAAAATTTGTCGCCGGAAAAGATTTTGGCGATTTTATCGTCTGGCGGCATGACGATGTTCCGGCGTATCAGCTCGCGTGCGTCGTGGATGACGCGGCGATGGAAATTTCCGAAGTCGTGCGCGGCGCGGATTTATTGGTCAGCACGGCGCGGCAGATTTTAATTTATCGCGCGCTGGGTTTTTCGCCGCCGAATTTTTTCCACTGCGCGCTGATGCTGGACGAAAAAGGCGAACGGCTGGCCAAACGTCACGACACTTTGAGCTTGCGGAAATGGCGTGAACTCGGCGAAACGCCCGAATCCTTGCGCCTGAAATTTTCCATTTCAGCGTAGCGGCGGCTCGGCAAAGCGCTGCATTTCCCCAAAAATGTAATTTCCGGCTTTCTGCCGGAAGCCGCTACGAAAACAACCTAAAATTTTCCAAAAAAGTGCTTGTGAAATTTTTCACGATGAGGCAAACTTTTAATTCTCAAACCCACAATTGGTTTGGTTAATTGAGCAATTGGTGTCGTCAGAAGTCATTTTTACATTGAAGCCATTCAGCAAAATCTTTTGGGTCTGCGCATTTTTCGCCGCGATTTTTGTGGCGAATGTGAATGCGCAGCCGGATACCAATCCGTTGGCTGAAGGAACGGTCGCGACCACGGCAGTTGCAGCGACGCACGCGGAAGCGCCCGCGCAGATTGTTCCGGCGATTGCGCCGGTGCTATTTCACATCGGGCCGCTGCCGGTGACGAATTCGATGGTCTGCACTTGGATTGTCGCATTACTCATTTTGGTCGTCGTTCGTTTCAGCACCTGGACGGTGAAGGAAATTCCGGCGGGAGTGCAGAGTGCTGTCGACGCGCTTTGCGAAGCGTGGGAAGATTTGGCGGGCGGCGTGCTCGAACCGAAAGTCGCGCGCTGGGTGTTTCCGTTCGCGACGACGTTTTTTATTTTTGCGGTGCTTTCCAATCTCGTGGATTTGATTCCGGGCGTCGGCAGCATTGGTTATGGCGTCGCGGACAAAACCAGTTCGCTGCCGTTTGCGGTTTCGGAAATCGGCAAACCATTTTTCCGTCCGCCGACTTCAGATGCGAACCTGACGTTTGCGATGGCCTCGATTTTTTTCGTGATGAGCCTTTTTTGGGCGCTGCGTTACAACGGGCTGCTCGGATTGGTGAAGCACGTTTTCGGCGTAAAAGTTGAAGCGAGCAAACTCGCTTATGTGCCGTTGCTGCTGCTGTTCATTTTCATCGGCATCATGGAATCGTTTTCAATTTTGTTCATCCGTCCGGTCGCGCTGGCGTTGCGGCTTTACGGAAATATTTTCGGCGGCGAAACGATGCTCTCGATGGCGCTGGCCCAGAAATCATTTTTGATGGCGGTGCTGTTTTCGCTGCCCGGTTATTTTTTTGAAACGATCGTCTGCATTTTGCAGGCGTTCGTGTTTGCGATGTTGACGATTGCGTTTGTCGGCACGCTGTGCACGCCGGCGGACGAACACGGCCATTAAAAAATTAAATTAAATTTGCAGCCGCGATTGAAAACGGTTGCGACAACCAAAACCAAAACGAAAGAAAAGTTATGATGCTCGCAGAAGCTTACGGAAACATTCACATCGGGCTGGCCTTCGGTGGCGCGGCCATCGGCATCGGCATTGCGTCGGCTGGCGGCGTCATCGCCATGAGCCGCAATCCCGGACTTGCCGGCAAAATCCTGACGTTCATGTTCATCGGCATGGCGCTCGCCGAAGGTATGGCGATTCTCGCCTGGATCGTGATTCCAACCAAGTAATTGAGTTTTTATGCTCGAAACCCTTGGCGTCAAATGGCCGGAGTTTATCGCGTCGCTGATCAACTTCGCCATCGTGCTGTTCGTGCTGTGGCGTTTTGCCTACAAGCCGATTTTTGAGATGCTCGCGGCACGCCGGCAAAAAATCGCCGACAGCGTGGCGAACGCCGACAAGATCAAATCTGAACTCACGCGCACCGAGGCCGACCGCCAGAAAATCCTGGCCGACGCCGGTGACAAGGCGAACAAGCTGATTGACGAGGCGCGTCAAGCCGCCGCGCGCGTGCGCGAAACGGAAACGCAGAAGGCCATCGCCGCTGCCGAACAAATCGTCGTCAAGGCGCGCGAAGCTGCGGCGCAGGAACATTCGCAGATGCTCGCGGAATTGAAACGCGAAGTCGGACGGCTCGTCGTGCAAACCACGGCGACTGTGACCGGAAAAATTCTCACGCCGGAAGATCAGCGCCGGCTCGCCGAGGAAACGGAGAAGCAACTGGCGGCATAAAATTTAATTGGGAGGGACGCCGTGTCGGCGTCCCAAATAAAAATAGGGACGGCGACACGCCGTCCCTCCCGAACGGAAAATGAAAATTTCCAAACAAGCACAGCGCTATCCACGGCAACTGTTAAGCAGTTGCCATCAGAATAATTTGTTGGACGAA
>CAXUBD010000133.1:0-3864 GCA_964249225.1 uncultured Verrucomicrobiota bacterium
CTGCAAAACGAACCTGGTCTGCCCCGGGCGTGGTGGCGGCGATGGCTTGGCCAACAGTGAATTTTTGAAAATGATTTGCACTGAAACAATTCAACCTGCGGCGCAGGTTTCACGCCGCGCTTTCATCGCCCGAGAACGCGCGGCGATCGGGCGCGCGATGCTGGCCGACTGTCGGTTTTGCGCGCACGATTGCGGCGTCAACCGGCTCGCGGGAGAAATTGGCTTGTGCCGTGCCGGGACTGCGCCGCGATTTTTTTCCGCGCAATCGGAAGTCTCGGATGAATTGGAATTGATTCCAACGTTTGCAATCGCATTGAGCGGCTGCGATTTGCGCTGTGATTTTTGCATCACCGGCGCGGAAAGCTGGAATCCTCGCGCTGGCAACACTTTCGGCGCCGCCGATATTGCAAAAAAAGCGAAACAGGCTTTGCGAAATGGCGCCCGGACAATCATGGTTCTTGGCGGCGAGCCGACGATTCATCTCCCCGCTGCGCTTGAGCTTGTCGCGGAACTACCAGACTCGGCAAAATTGATTTGGAAAACGAATGCGCATGGCTCGGTGCAGGCGCGCGAATTGCTCGCGGGGATGTTCGATGTCTGGCTGGCGGATTTCAAATTCGGCAACGACGACTGCGCGCAGCGGCTGGCGAAAGTTTCGGATTACACCCGCGTCGTGCAGGAAAATCTGATTTGGGCTAATGAACACAGCGAATTGATCGTCCGCCATTTGCTGATGCCGGGACACATTGATTGCTGCTGGAAACCGGTGGCGGAATGGCTCGTGGAAAATCTGCCGGGTGTCAAAGTGAACTTGCGGTCTGGTTTCTGGCCGGCTTGGAAATCGGCGCGACATTTGGAACTGCGCGGAACTGTTTCCGCTCTCGAAACCGAACGTGCCTGGGAAACTGCTCGTGAATACAGGTTGAATTTGATTCCATGAAAAAAAATGAATTGAGCACCGAACTTTTGATTCTGCCGGATGGACGAATTTTAGTTCAAAATTTAACGCAACCGATGGCAGAACTTTTGAACAAATTAAATCCGAAAGATAAGGCCATTGCGTCACGCACCAAAAAAGTTTCCAAACCAGCTTTATGAACTTTCAAAACGAACTCGAGACGCTCATCCGCGCGCGCTATCCGATCCTTTACATCGTGAGCAGCGAGGAGATGCGCGTGCAGGAATTGGTCGTGGAGATCGCCAAGAAACGTCAGAAGAAAGTTTTTGAGTGGAGCTTCAGCACGGGCATTGTGCCGGCAGGAACGTCCATCCAGTCGCAGAAACATCGCAACGCGGCGACGAAAGACCCGTTGATGGCGCTGGATCAGGTCATCGAACAGGTCGAGCCGGCGATTTTCATCTTCAAGGATTTTCATCCGTTTTTGACGAAGAACAATTTCGCGGTGACGCGCAAGCTCAAGGAGATCGCGCTGCACCTCAAGAACAGTTTCAAAACCATCCTGCTGATTTCGCCCGTGCTGGAGATTCCGACGGAACTGGAAAAGGAGATCACACTGCTGAACCATCCGTTGCCCGTGCGCGATGATTTGTCCGCGTTGCTGGATAAAATCATCAACGATGTGAAGCAGTTTCATCAGGTGAAGATTGACCTTGATGAAACCGGACGCGAGCGGTTGCTACAGGCTGCGCTGGGCTTGACGCTCGGCGAGGCGGAAAATGTTTTCGCAAAAATCATCGTCAAGGACGAGCGGTTGAGCAGCGAGGATGTGAACGAAGTTTTCGCCGAGAAACAGCAGATCATCCGCAAGAGCGGGTTGCTGGAGTATTACGCCACGGATGAGAGCTTCACGAACGTCGGCGGCATGAGCGTGTTGAAGGAATGGCTGGGCAAACGCGAGGTGGCGTTCACGGCGGAAGCGCGGGCGTTCGGGCTGCCGTTTCCAAAGGGAATTTTGATGCTCGGCGTGCAGGGTTGCGGCAAGAGTTTGTGCGCGAAGGCGGTCTCGAACTTGTGGCAATTGCCGCTGCTGCGCTTCGACATGGGTCGGATGTTTGGCAGCCTCGTTGGTTCCTCGGAAGAAAATGTGCGCCGCGCGATTGCAGTGGCGGAATCGGTTGCGCCCGCGATTTTGTGGGTGGACGAAATTGACAAGGCGTTCGCCGGCTCGCAAGGATCGGGGTCAACCGACGGCGGCACGACGGCGCGCGTGTTCGGAACTTTTTTGACTTGGCTTTCGGAAAAAACCGCGCCGGTGTTTGTGGTGGCGACAGCGAATGATATTTCACAACTGCCGCCGGAATTGCTGCGTAAGGGACGGCTGGACGAAATTTTCTTCGTGGATTTGCCAAGTCCCGAAGAGCGGAAGGAAATTTTCCGAATCCATGTGACCAAGCGCAAACGCGACGCGACGCAATTTGATTTGGAAGCGCTGGCCAAAGCCAGCCATGACTTCAGCGGCGCGGAAATCGAGGAGGCGATTAACAGCGCGCTTTACGACGCGTTTTATGCGAAGAAAGAGCTGGCGATGCAAGACGTGCAGACCGCGCTGTCGCAAACTGTGCCGCTGGCGAAAACGATGGACGAGCAGATCAACCGGCTGCGCAGTTGGGCGGAAGGCCGCGCGCGCAACGCCAGCGTGGCGCGCGATGTCAAGAAGGATGGCACCATGCGGCGGATGGAATTTTAAGAGCCGATGAATTCAATCTGGAACAATTTGTATGATCGCGCCAAGGACCGGCGTTATGGCGCCCTATTTTTCTCGAGCCTAGTTGGATTCTTCGTCGTGGTTGTTTTGGGCGTGCTCGTTTACAACATTCTTGGCGGAATGGATTTCGGCACGTTCGATTTGCAGTCCCATTTTCTGGAACTGTTGCCGGGGATTTTAATCATCATCGCGGCGTTCGTCTGGCGGGGCATCCGCCGGGCGCGGGCGCAACGTGGAAAAAGATTCCGGCGCGAAGAATTATCGCGTGACGAAATCCGCAAAGCCCGGTCAAAACTAGTAAACCCAAACAAAATATGATATGAGCTGTGTCTGCATTTTAACTCCGGTGGTCATCGCGGCGTGGCCCGCATTCAGCGCGGCGGTCGTGGCGGCGGCGGCTTCGCTCGGTTATCAAATTGCCGCTGAAGTGGCGGACAACAAAGGCGCCACCGTCAATCGGAAGGAATCCGGCCGGATCAACCTCGAAATCGAAAACAGCGAGGTCGTCACCAGCCAGCTTGGCCGCGACCAGAAAATTTCAGTCACGCGCGATGGCGTCACCATCACTTTTTCCCGCGACGTGCGCGGCAAGGCAGCGCTTTGCGTGACCGGCGACGGCCACACCAAAGCTCAATTGCAGGCGATGGGCGAGGAATTAAGCCAGTGCGTCGTCCAAAAATACGTTTATCAGAAGTTGATGGGCGAGATGCAGTCCCGGGGTTTCAACGTCGTCGAAGAAGAGACAAACCAGGATCGTTCCATCCGGCTGAAGGTCAGGCATTGGGAGAATTGATTTATGACAAACGAAAAATTCATTCAACATGCAGCTCAACTTCTTGAAACAAGGAACAAAATTCCGGCAGCTAAATTAAAGGATTCAGTTATTCGAGACGCTAAAGTTGTTTATTTCAAACTCGGAACCGATTTGAATGCCATGACGGTTCTTGATGCGGAGACCGGCGAAGAACTTTGTGGTGCTTTTGGCCCAAATCCATTGATTCATAGCCCGCTAAAATTTTATGCCCCAACGCGAATTTGACATCACCATTGGCAAGGACGGCAGCGTGGAACTGCACGTCAAAGGCTTCAAGGGCAAAGGCTGTCTCGAAGCGATGAAGATGTTCGAGCAGATCGTCGGCGAACTGAACTCAGCACAGACGACCGGCGAAGTTTATGATCCGGAAGAAGTGGTGCGTTA
>CAXUBD010000133.1:3874-6843 GCA_964249225.1 uncultured Verrucomicrobiota bacterium
AAGTGCTGCGCGTGATGCGTGCGCTAGCGGAAGAGGGCCGCACGATGCTGGTGGTCACGCATGAAATGGGCTTTGCGAAACATGTGTCGAATCGCGTGATGTTCCTGCATCAAGGACTCGTCGATGCGGATGGCACGCCGCAGGAAGTGTTCGGCGAACTGAAGTCGGAGCAGAAGACGGGGGAATTTTATGAGCCGGAAGAAGTGGTGCGTTACAACATTGACCAGCGGCATTGAAGTTTTGAATTCCAACGAAAAATTCACTTCGCCGTATTATCCGCGCCGCGCGCGATGGTATAGCGGTATTTTTTCTTTTGGCGGCGCAATCCGTCACCGGCTTGCGCTGGATCGCATTTATTTGCCCAAAGACATAACCGTCGGTGGACTCGTCGGAAGTTTTTTCATTCCCGGACTGGCAGTTTATCTTCGCGGTCCGCGAATTTGGGGACAAGCGGCGATGGCGGGCTGTGCGCTGCTGTTCGCCATTTTCATTCTGTGGATGGGCTATCCGGCTGGCAATTACGCGTTCGGCTTGATGCTTTCAATCCATACGACCAGCTTGGTATATTACTGCAGTCCGTGGCTGATAAACCAATCGTTTGCACACCGAATATTTTTAACAATTGGCGTCATGTTGGCATTGGGCTTATTTCTTTACATGCCATTGCGAACATACTGGCTTCTGCCTTTGCGTGTAAATGACCATGCTGTCATCGTGGAAAAACTTCCTTTCTCACACAGCATCAAACGCGGCGACCGGATCGCATACAATCTTTCAGGATATTATTTTTCAAACCATGGCGGCCAGGGCGTTTCGGGTAAATCGGGCATCGGTTTAGGCCAGGTGCTGGCAACACCGGGGGACAGCATCGAATTTTTGGCGGATCATTTTACCGTGAACGGCGTTCCACAGCCGCTGCTGCCGCATATGCCGACTTCGGGCACTTGGCTTGTGCCGGAAAATCACTGGTTCATCTGGCCCAATATCGCCATAAGCGGCAATTGGAATCCGGGCGACGCAAACATCTCATCCGCCATGTTACAGATTGCGGACGTTCCAGAAAACCAATTTGTCGGCAAACCCTTCAAGCGCTGGTTTTGGCGCAAGCAAATTTTACCATGAGCCGTTTTGGAAATCTTGAACTGGGCGGCGAGTCCGAAAACCATTGGCCGGAACAAAAGCCACTGGCCAAGGATGAGGCTTATTATTTTGGCGAGGCGCGAGCGGCATTTGAGAAAGGCGACTTCGAGCAGGCGCTGCGTTTTTACTCGAAAGTTTTGGAATACAATCCGCAAAATTCCGCCGCATGGACGGCGCAAGTGCGGATGCTGGTCGAACTCGGAGAATTTCGCGAGGCAAAATTGTGGGCGGACAAAGCGCTGGAACGGTTTCCGCAATTTCCAGAATTGCTCGCCGCCAAAGCCGTTGCGCTCGCCCGCAGCGGGGACTTGCAGGGCGCGCTCGCCTTTTCCGACGCCTCGATTGAAGAACGCGGCGACACGCCCTACGTCTGGCTCGCGCGCGGCGATGTGATGCTCGCGCGCCGGGAGCAACGGGCAGACTATTGTTTTGAAAAAGCATTGTTGCTCGCGCCCAAAGACTGGTTCACGGCATGGCTTGCGGCGCGCATCCGTTTTTATTACAATCAATTTGTGCTCGCACTGAAATTACTGCGACAGGCCGTCGAATGGAACGCCGACCATTTCCAGTTATGGCTCGAACTCGGCCAAAGCCAGCAGGCGCTCGGCTTGATCGGGCTGGCGGAAAATTCCTTCACGCAGGCGCTGCAATTGAATCCGAATTGCCGCGAGGCCGACATAGCGCTCACCCGGCTTTCGCAGAGCGGGATTTGGGCGCGCACGCGCGACTGGTGCCGGCAACTTTTCAAAAAATGAGCGAAGCAATGCTGAACCGACTCTTGTCTGCGGCAAACGATTATGACGCCTCCGACCTTCACCTCATCGTCGGCGTGCCGCCCGCGTTCCGCGTCAACGGCGAAATTATCATCGCCGACGAAGACGCACTAACCGAAGAGGAACTCACTGCGATGGCGGACAATCTTATGAACGAGCAGCAAAAGAAAAAATTCGGGCAGGATTGGGAACTTTGCATTTCGCTTCTCCACAGTGTCGCCGGGCGCGTCCGCATGACTTTTTACCGCCGCAACAGCCATCCCGAAATGAGTTTTCGTTTTTGCGGGGATCGCGTCGCCAAGCGCGAGGAGCTTGGCCTGCCAAAACAGATTGATGAACTGGCGCGCAAACCAAACGGACTGGTTCTGAAAACCGGGCCAACCGGCGCGGGCAAAACGACGACGCTTAATTACCTCGTTGATCTCATCAACAGCGAACGTCGCTGCAAAATCGTGACGATTGAAGACCCGATCGAATTCGTGCATCAAAACAAACGCGCCATTGTCGTGCAGCAGGAAGTGCTGACCGATGTGCATTCATTCAATCGCGCTCTCATCCACGTTTTGCGGCAGGATCCGGACGTGATTATCGTCGGCGAGATGCGCGATCACGAAGCCATCGCCACTGCGCTGACGGCGGCGGAAACGGGCCATCTCGTGCTGGCCACGATGCATTCGCCAAACGCATCGCACGCCCTCGAACGCATCATCGGGGTTTTTGAAGGCAGTGCGCAGCGGCAGATTGTCTTGCAATTGTCGAATGCGTTGCAGGGGATTATCGCGCAGGATTTGCTGCCGTCGGCGGACCGGACCCGACGGGTTCTTGGCTACGAACTGCTCATAGCCAGCGGCGCGGTGCGCAACTTAATCCGCGAAAACCAGCTTCATCATCTTGAGAACACGATGCAGATGGGCCGCAAGGAAGGAATGGTTGTGATGGACAACTGTCTTTATGACCTTTATTGCAAATGCCTCATCAGCTACGACACCGCCGTAAGCCGCGCACGCCATCCCGATAGGATCATCCAACAGAAAGCTTGAAGGGCCAGCCTCAACG
>CAXUBD010000133.1:6853-8164 GCA_964249225.1 uncultured Verrucomicrobiota bacterium
CTCGCGGGTGACGAGCTTTTGAACCGATGCGGTCTCCGTCTGCAACTGGGCGGCCAGATCCACGTCGCTGACGCCAGCTTTGGAGCGGACCTGCACGGTGGCGGCGGTGACTTTGGAATCAATGCCCTCGACGCGAACCCACACATTACGCTGGTTGACCTTGCCTTGCAATGAGCGCACGGTGTTGGTGTTGTCATGCGGGATGAATTCGGTGATGAGCACGCCATCGGTCTGGATGACGGTGACGGCGGCCTGATAGACTTGATCCACGGAACGTTGGTAGCGTCCGGCGATATTGTCCTTGGACCAGGTCATCGCGGCGGTGTGGGTGCCGCTGACCGTGCTGATGCAACCGGTGGCGACGACGGCGAAACCGAGCAATCCGGCGAAAAAATTTATTTTCATATGGAAAACAATTCGGCGAAAAAGCCGCCGACGTCAAGCACGATTCGCAATTCCTTTTTTACGGGGCGGGCAACTTTCGGCTTGGAACGGTTTTAAACAACAGAAGTTATGCCTGAATTTTCATACAAAGCGCGCCGCCGCAGCGGCGAACTGGTCGAAGGCGTGCTCGAAGTGACCGACCGTCCGGCGGCGCTGGCGCAAATCCAGCGGCTGGGACTTTTTCCCATTGCCGTGGACACGGCCAAGGCGGGCGCGGCTGCGGGCGGCAGGCGCGCGGAAAAAAGCGTGGCCTTCGCGGCGTTTTTGCCGGAGTCGTTGCGCGCGCAATTCCAACAAAAACGCAAACCGAAGTTGCAGGAATTGGCGACGTTCACGCAGCAACTGGCGAACCTGCTGAACTCCGGGATGACCCTGACCATCGCGATGAACAGCATGACGCATCTGGGTTCAAAGGGAATTCCCGCCAACGTGGGCCGCGATCTCAAACAGGAAGTCACCGAGGGCAAGAGCCTGTCAGACGCGATGGCGAAACAGCCGCGCATTTTTTCCGACCTTTACATCAACATGGTCCGCGCCGGCGAGCAGAGCGGTTCGCTGGTAGAAGTTTTGCGGCGCATGGCCGCGCATTTCGAGCAGTTCGCCACGGTGCAGCAAAAATTCACCTCCGCGCTGATTTATCCGGCGATGGTCGTGTGCGTGGGCATTTTGCTCATCACGCTGTTCATGATCTTCTTGATGCCGAAGTTCGTCGATATCTTCAACGGCTTCAACATTGATCTGCCGCTGCCGACGCAAATACAGATCTAGAACACCCAGCTCTAAGTAACATATAAAAAAAAACTGGTGCTCTTCGTGGTGGTGGGCGCGATTTTGTTCAAACGTTTTCAAGCCAGCGCGGCGGGCGCG
>CAXUBD010000134.1:0-8150 GCA_964249225.1 uncultured Verrucomicrobiota bacterium
CGGTGCGCGGCCGGTTGCGGTAATGAAACACGGTCAGGATGTTCAGGCCGATGTCTTTGGTGGGATCGGGGATCACACGCACGAGAAGTTCCACGCCATGCTGATCATGCAACTCCATGTTTTTTCCGAGTTGCTCGGCGCAATCGGCGTCCATGATTTCCAGCCGCTCCAAATCCACAAGCAGATGCATCTCATGCGGCAAATCCGCCAGCAACTCGGCCAGGTCATTGCTGCCCCGCCGAAGTTCTTCCGCCGTCACGTGACCAATGAAACTCAAATGCAATAATTTTTTTGATTTGTTCGTCGTCGCCAAAAACATGAGGACACTTTAAATGCAACCGGCGCGAATTCCAACCTTGCAAATAGAATGCAGACTCATACGCGGGATCCGCCATTCGGCTGGATTATTTTCACCGACGGTTTTTATTTCCATTCCAATGCCACGATGACCGGCGCCCAGGAAATGTGCTGCACGACGCGCTGCATGGAATGAATCGAGTCTGGCGACGGGATTTTCGCCGTGTTCATGATTTTAACTTCGACCAATCCCGGTTGCGCTTCTAATTCCACGACCGGTTTTTCAAACCGTCGGTAAAAATCGTATTGCGTCAAAATCAGTTCGCGCGGCCTGATGGTCAGCAACGCGCGCGTGTCGCCGTTCATGTCCGCGCGTCGGTCGTCGGCGCGGTGCAGCCAGTCTTCATGCAGCGCGCGGATTTGCGGATGGCGCATCGCCTCGTAAAGAAACGCCGAGGACATCACCACGGTCGCGCCGGGCGCGGTCTGGTCAAGATTCGCGCGGACGATTTGGATCGCGCCGGAATAACTTTTGTCAGCCGCGCACGCCATGCCCCACGTGCTCATGCCAATGGCGCGAATGGAACCAAACAACGCCAACGCGACAAATAGCGCGAACAGCCAGCGTTTCGGCGACAATTTTATTTCCGTTCCGCCTTCCAGCGCGAAGAAAAATCCGACGATGAGCGGTTGAAAATAATTCGCGATCCAAATCCAGTCCGCCGTGAACACCAGCAGACAGCCGAGCATCAGCGACAAAGACAAAAACAGTGCGACGCTCATCAACGCCAGCGGCGTGAAGTGCGTTTCCGCATCGTCATCAAATGGTTTTTGCCGCGTGCGCGCGAGCAAAGTAATGGCGACGGCAAGGATTCCGGGAATGGCGCGCGCGATTTTTAAAACATCTTCGACGTGCGGCAAATGCCACGTGGAAAGCGATGGCGTTTGCTTGGCATGTTCCAAAAAGCCGGACCACAAATCCGGCCGCCCGAATTTCACGCAAGCCACCAGCGCTGGTGGCAGCACGACGAGCGCGAGCATCGGCCACGCGGGAAATGTTTGTTTATGCTGCCAGACGGCTCCGAGCGTGAGCAGCCAGAGGCAGCCAAAATAAATGCCGCCGATTTCCGGGTCCGTCCACAGCGCGAGCACGACCAGCAACGTCGCGAGCCACGACCATTTGCCCGGCGTTTTCACCGGCTCAATGGAACGCACCCACGCAAAGACGGCGAGCATTCCGAACAATTGCGCCAGCGCGTCGGGCCGGTCGTTGAACGTCAGCGAAAATAAAAACAGGCCCGCGAGGTTCACGCACAACGCCGGAATTTGCAGCCGTCGGAAAATCGCCAGCAGCGTCAGCAGATAAAATCCGAACAGCACCGTGTGAAACCAGATTGCGGACAGCGCGCTCGTGCCGAACACAGACATCCACGGCAGCAGCGCGGCCTGATACACCGGCGGATAGGCGGAAAAAATTTGCGTCGCGGAAAACGGCAGGCCCATCACGATCGCAGGATTGCAGTAATGGCCGTTCAGCAGGAAATTCACGACCGGGCCGTCGTAAAAAAACGCGTCGTTCGCCGGGATGGGTTGCGCGGTGAAAACGAGCAGTATAATCTTCCAGGCGAAAACGAGCGCAAACGTGGCGCCAAAATAATTTGTCAGGCGGCGGATAAATGAAAATAAAATCATGCGGCGCGCCGCAAATGTCCTGAAAACCCGCCGCACTTGTCAAGCAACCGCTTTGAATGAATCCTGAATTGCCGCCCGCGCCAAATCCAATTCCACTGGTCGTGGATTTGGACGGCACGCTCATCAAAACCGATTTGCTGTGGGAATCCATCGCGCGGCGGCTCGTGAAAAATCCGCTCGCGATTTTCGCCATCCTGTTTTGGTGGACGCGCGGGCGCGCTTTGCTGAAAAGAAAACTGGCCGCGCGCGTAAAAATTGATCCGACCACCCTGCCCTATCATGAAAAATTTCTGGCGTGGCTACGCGAGCAAAAAAAATCCGGGCGCAAAATCATTCTGGCGACGGCGTCGGATTTGCAACTGGCCAAACCCGTGGCTGAATACGTTGGAGTTTTCGACGAAGTCCTCGGCAGCGACGGAAAAACAAATTTGCGCAGCAAAAATAAATTGCGCGCGCTTACGGAAAAATTCGGCGAACGCGGATTTGATTACGCCGGAAATTCCTCCGCCGATTTTGCCGTCTGGCGCGGCGCGCGCGAAGCCGTCGTCGTCAACGCCAGCCGCGCCGTTCTCAAAGAAGCCGCGCAATGCACCAAACTCGGCCCGACGTTTTGCGAAGATTATTCGCGGTTTGAAATCGTCAAACGCGTTTTGACCGAACTTTTCTGGCGCAGCGGTTATCTCGTCGCGATGGGCGCGGGACTTTTGCTGGCGACGGCGTTTCCGAATCTTGGCCTCGCTGGTTTTGCGTGGATCGCGCCGGCGCTGATGCTTGTCGCCGCGCTTGGCAAACGCGGCGCGGACGCGGCGCGCGTCGGTTACGTTGCCGGACTTTCGTTCTGGCTCGCGTCGCTTTACTGGCTGCTGTTAATTCCCGTGACCGGCTTTCCGATTCTCGGCTGGATTTCGTTGTGCGCGTATCTTGCGATATATTTTGCAATCTGGGTCTGGCTGCTCGCGGGAAAAATCGGCGAAGGCAGTTGGTCCGCCCGCACGCGCTGGTCGCTGGTCGGCGCGGCGATTTGGGTTGGACTGGAAATTATCCGCGAGCGATTGTTCGGCGGATTTCCGTGGAGTTTACTCGGCGTTTCGCAATTCAAACTCATTCCGCTGATCCAAATCGCGTCGGTAACGGGCGTTTATGGCGTTTCATTTTTGGTCGTGTGGTTTTCGCTGTCGCTGTTCTCGGCGGCTCGGATGATTTTTCGTTTTCCGGCAAGACGACATGTTTGGCAGGCGGAAATTTTTTTTCCGTTGATCGTCATCGTCCTGTTATTCGTCATCGGCATGGCGCGAATCGCCCGGCAAAATCCGGCGGCAGAAACGTTGCGCGTCACAATGATTCAACCGAGCGTGCCGCAAACGATGATTTGGGACACGGACGCGAACGCGAATCGCTTTCAACAATTGCTCGCGCTCTCCGAAACGGCGCTCCGTGAATCGGAGGGACGAGTTCCAGGAGTCCCATTTGCGACTGAAGTATCGAGGACTCGTGGAACTCGTCCCTCCGATTTGCTGATCTGGCCCGAAGCGGCGTTGCCGGATTTTGGCGACGCCACTTACATGGCCGTCACGAATTTGAGCGGCAGGCATCATGTGTGGATGATTCTCAACGGCGACGACGCGGAATATCGCCCGGACACGACGAATTATTTCAACGCCGCGTTTTTGTTCGATCCCGATGGAAAATTGAAAAGCATTTATCACAAGCAAAAACTGGTCATATTCGGCGAATACGTTCCGCTTTCACGCTGGCTGCCGTTTCTCAAATATTTCACGCCCATCACCGGCGGCTGGACGAGCGGCGACAAACCGGTGACGTTTGAATTGGATCGCCGAACTCCGGTCCGGCACGAGATACAAATTATTTCGCAACCGGCCGATCAGGAGATCGGCGTTCCGTTGGAAAATAATTTCCGCGTCAAGACTTCCCCGCTCATTTGTTTTGAAGATTCGTTTCCCGAAACGGCGCGCGCCGCGGCGAACGATGACGTGGATTTTCTGGTGAACGTGACGAACGACGGCTGGTTCGGCGAGGGCGCGGAACAATGGCAGCACGCGGCCAACGCCATTTTTCGCGCGGTGGAAAATGGTTTACCGCTTGTGCGCTGCGCGAACAACGGCGTGACGTGCTGGATTGACGCTAATGGGCGCGTGCAACAATTCCTCAAGGACAACAGCGGCAATGTTCACCGCATCGGTGCGCTGACCGTTGAGATTCCGTTGCCTACGTTCGGTGAAAAACGCGCGCGAACTTTTTATAACTTGCACGGCGATTGGTTTGGCTGGGCGTGCGCGGGCGTCCTGGGCGTCGTTTTCATTTTCCAAAAACGGCTTTGAGCGAAAGACAAAGATTTCATTTGAAATTCTGCCGCAACCGGCGGATGGTGCATTCGTTTCCAGAAGCTGCCGCCCGACATGAAGACGTCCGCATTTCACGATTTTTTTTCGCGCGCAATTTTGGCAGCTACGATTTTGTTTTTCTCCGGCCCGCTCTTTGCGCAAATGGTGGACTTGAACGGCAACGGCATGAGCGACATCTGGGAATGGATCTACGGCACGAACGGCGTCGTTCCACCCGGCGATGCCGATGGCGACGGCTCCTCGGTTTTGCAGGAGGCGATCGCCGGCACCAATCCGTCTGATTCCAATTCTTATCCCAAAATTTCATTAGGCGTTGTTTCCAATGCAAATTTCATCGTGACGATGAACGGCGTGCTGGGAAAAGAATATCTATTGCAAAGCGTCGCGACGCTCGGCGATACGAATTGGTTCAATGAAACGAATCTTGAGGCGCAAACCGGAACGAACTTGATCTTGAGCGCGTCCGCAAGCGCGTCCGCAAAATTTTTCCGCGTCGCCATTTCTGATGTGGACTCTGACGGCTCAGGCTTGAACGACTGGGAAAAATACCAACTCGGCCTCAACATCGGCAACGCCTTCAGCAACAATTCGCAGGACGCCAACGGCCAGCCGATGACAGATTATCAATATGTCACCAACAAACTCGCGCAGCAAAACGTCATCACCATTTCCGCGACTGATCCGAGCACGACGCAGCCTGATCCCGGTCAATCACCGACGGATTTGGGCGTTTTCACCATCACGCGCGGCGGTTTTCCGCTGAACTCCATCACGGTGAACCTCGCACTTGGCGGGCCGGGATTGGGATTCGCGATGGCCAGTCTGGATTACAGCAATTTGCCGTCATCCGTCATATTGCCGGTGGGAACCAGTTCAAAGACCATCAACGTGACTCCATTGGCGAACACCAATTTGCTGACGCCGGTCATCACGACACTCCAACTTTTGCCTGGAGCTAATTATACCATCGGCGGCGCAAGTAATGCGAGCGTGGTGATTTATCCGTCGGTCACGGCGAGCGGAACGGGATTGATGGGAATGTATTTCACCAACGCCAGCACCAATTATTTGAGCGTGACGAATTTTAATTCGACAAATCTGTTTATGACGCGGGTTGATCCGGCGATTGATTTCACCTGGACGAACGGCACATCGCCGAATTTGAGCAATGGCGTTTATTCCGTGCGCTGGACGGGCCAAGTGCAGCCGCAGTATTCCGAACTTTATACGTTCGACGTATTGTCCGACGACGGCGTGAAACTTTGGGTGAACGACCAGCTCGTCATTGACAAATGGCAGAACCAAAGCGGCGGAATCGAATGGACCAATTCCATCGCGCTGCAAGGCGGCACGCGCTACGATCTCAAGCTGGAATATCTTCAGAACGGCAGCAAGGCGCAGGCGCATCTTTATTGGTATAGCGCGGACCAGTCGAAACAAATCATCCCGAACAACCGTTTATATCCGACAAACACTTTGACCGGCGGCTCGAACGCGCCCTCCGCCGTCACCAGCGCGTTGAGCGCGGTGGCGTTTTTGGGACAACCGTTCAGCTTCACGGTCACGGGCGCGAACACGCCGCTGGGTTTCAATGCAACAGGTCTGCCGCCGGGACTTAATTTTAATTCCACGAACGGCATCATCAACGGCACGCCCTTGCTGGCGGGCGATTATCAAGTCGCGCTCACGGCGAGCAGTGTCGTCGGCGTCGGCGCGTCGGTCGTGGATATTCTGGTCGTGGATTCGGGCAGTTCCGTCGTACGCGAAATCTGGACGAATGTTCCCGGCACCAATGTCGCCGACATTCCGACCGGCACACCCGCGAATCTCACGAACAATCTCGGCAGCCTCGAAGGCGTCACGGATTACGCTGATAATTATGGCGAACGCATCCGCGGTTACCTGACCGCGCCGGTGACGGGAAATTATTATTTCTGGATCGCCGGCAGCGACGCGGCGCAACTGTGGATTTCCGATGACGGCGAGCAGGTCAATAAAGTTTTGCGCGCGTCCGTCACGCCGCAAAACGCCACGGCGTCGCGGCAATGGAATCTGCAATCATCGCAGAAATCCGGCTGGCTTGCGCTCAACGCCGGACAAAAATATTACGTTGAAATTTTGCACAAGGCGGGCTTTGGCGCGGGCGATAATTGGTCCGTCGGCTGGCTGCAAGACCCGACCGGCACAAACACCATGCCCGCCGGCGTCGTTCCCGGCTACGTTTTGTCGCGCTATTATCCGCCGCTGCCGTCAAACATTCCCGGCACGCTTTACACCGCGAACATGCTCGCGCCTGGCGCCACGAGCACGGGCGTCGGCTCGGCGACGTTGCGTTTGAGCGCGGACGGTTCGCAGGCGGTTCTGAATTTTCAGATGAACAATCTCGCGGGTGTCGTCACCGCCGAACACATAGACGCCGATCCTTATTTGAATTATGCGGCCGTGCCGGAACTCTTCGACATCTCAGTCGCGCATCCGCAGGCCGACGGCAGTTATATTTGGAAAATCAAGGACGTTTCCCCGCTGCATGTGGCCGACATTCTGGAAATTCTCAATGAAGGCAAGGCTTCCATTAAAATTGAAACCTCGCTTTTTGGCGGCGGCGAAATCGGCGGTCACTTCACGCTCGCCAATGGCACGCAAAATTTCAACCCGCCGCCTGCGCCGCAGCCGTGGACGGACGACCATTCCGATACGAACGCCGCCGTGCGATTTTTAACGCAGGCGACATTCGGCGCGAATTCCAACGACATCGCGTCCGTGCAATCGCTCGGCTACGACGCGTGGATCAACAATCAATTTTCCCTTCCGGCCACGCATCATTTGCCTTTGGTTCTGGCCAACGCGAGCGCCGACCCGACGGATCCGTATCCCAGCACGCTCTGGTTCAACACGTGGTGGCAGCAATCCGTGACCGCGCCGGATCAGTTGCGCCAGCGCGTCGCACTCGCGTTGAGCGAAATCATGGTGGTCTCCGAAAGCGGCGTTTTGTCGGATAACGCCCGCGTGCTTTCATCCTATTACGACACGCTGCTCGACAATTCTTTCGGTAATTTCCGCGCACTGCTCAAGGCCGTGACGCTCGCGCCGGCGATGGGTTTGTATCTCAACATGCAGGGCAATGACAAAGGCAGCATCATCACCGGCCTGCACGCCAACGAAAATTTTGCGCGCGAAGTGCAGCAATTATTTTCCGTCGGCCTGAACCGTTTGTGGCCGGATGGTTCTTTGATTTTGAATTCGCAGGGAAATCTTGTGCCGACTTACAATCAAAATGTGGTCATGGGATTTGCCGCCACGTTCACCGGCTGGAATTATTATCAGACAAACCAGGCCAACGGCCGCCTGCCGTCGAATTTCAGCCCGAGCGCGAATTACACCAATCCGATGGTGCTGGTGCCGTCGCATCATGACCTCGGCGCAAAATTGTTGCTGGACAATGTCGTGCTGCCGCCCGCGTGGGGCAATCAGTTGGTTTCATCCACGACCAACGACGCTTATTGTTCGCAGGATTTGGAATCGGCGATGGATTCGATTTACAACAATCAGAACGTCGGGCCGTTCATCTGCCGCCAGCTTATCCAGCGTTTGGTGACGAGCAATCCGAGCCGTGATTATCTTTATCGCGTCGTGCAAAAATTCAACGACAACGGCAGCGGCGTGCGCGGCGACATGCAGGCTGTCGTCAAAGCCATCTTGCTTGATTACGAAGCGCGCAGCACGAATTTAATCTCGGCGCCGACCTACGGCAAACAACGCGAGCCGCTCGTGCGCGTTACCGCCATCGCGCGCGCCTTT
>CAXUBD010000135.1:0-5397 GCA_964249225.1 uncultured Verrucomicrobiota bacterium
AATTACAAACTGCGCGACTGGCTGTTCAGCCGCCAGCGTTACTGGGGCGAGCCGTTCCCGATTGTTTGGAAAATTGGCCCGGACGGCGAGTCCTATCACGAAGCGTTGCCGGAAAGTTCGTTGCCCGTTTTACCGCCGACGCTCGAAGATTACAAACCCACCGCCACCGGCGAACCGCCGCTCGCCCGCGCCAAAGATTGGGTGAATCTGCCCGACGGCTCCGTGCGCGAAACGAACACCATGCCGCAATGGGCCGGCTCGTGCTGGTATTATCTGCGTTATCTCGACGCAAAAAATAATTCCGCGTTCGTCGGCAAGGATGTGGAAAATTATTGGATGGGCGCAGTTGGTCGAGAGCCGAAAGTCGAGAGTCGAGAGCCAGACGCCGGCCAACCCTCGACCCTCGACCCTCGACCCTCGACTCCGGGAGTGGATTTGTATGTCGGCGGGACGGAGCACGCCGTGTTGCATCTGCTTTACGCGCGGTTCTGGCACAAGGTTTTGTTCGACCTCGGCTACGTCTCGACGCCCGAACCGTTTTTCAAGCTCGTCAACCAGGGCCTGATTCTCGGCGAGGACGGACAGAAGATGTCCAAGTCGCGCGGCAACGTGGTGAATCCCGACGACGTGCTCGGCGAATACGGCGCGGACGCGTTCCGCCTTTACGAAATGTTCATGGGCCCGCTCGAAATGGTGAAGCCGTGGAACACCAAAGGTGTCGAGGGCGTATATCGTTTTCTCGGCCGCGTCTGGCGTCTGTTCGTGGATGAAAAATCCGAGACGGCTTTTGAACAGGCCGAGACGACCGAGCAAAATAAAAATGAACTGCTTGATTTAATTCTGCTCGACGGCGCGATTGTGGAAATGGACGCCACGCCCGCGCAACTCAAGGCGCTGCACGCGTGCATCAAAAAAGTCACCGAAGATTTGGACGGGATGCGTTTCAACACGGCGATTTCCGCGATGATGGTTTTCATCAACGAGGCGATGACGTGGCAGACGAAGCCGCTGTCCGTGATGAAAACCTTTTTGCAACTGCTCGCGCCGTTCGCGCCGCACCTCGCGGAAGAATTGTGGGCGCGGCTGCACGCGACGTTCGGGCAAACCGCGCCGTCGCTCGCCTACGCGGCGTGGCCGAAGTTTGACGCGGCGCTGCTCGTCGAGAGCGAGATTGAAATTCCCGTGCAGGTGAACGGCAAGCTGCGCGACGTCATCAAAGTTTCCGTGAACGCGACGCCGGCGGACTTGGAAACGGCGGCGAAAAATTCCGAGAAAGTGAAACCGTTCATCGAAGGCAAAACGATCAGGAAAATCATCGTCGTGCCGAAGAAAATGGTGAATTTGATTGTAGGGTGAAAAATTTATCTCACAATCAAATAGAATTACCTCGAAATTTTAGGAGCGAGAGGCAAAATCAAGTTATGGCGAATCGGAAAAAAATTGCTCGCGTTAAAACTCCAAAAGGATTCGGAGAAATGCGCGAAGACGTGCCAGCGTATCATATTAACGGCAACGGCGTTCACAAATTCCGTTTCATAGATTTGTTTTGCGGCATTGGTGGTTTCCGCATCGCATTTGAACGTGCGGGTTGCGAGTGTGTTTTTTCTTGCGATTGGAATGAAAAAGCGCGCGAAACTTATCGTGAAAATTTTCACGAAGAGCCACACGGCGATATTCACTCTGTTGCTGTTGCCGACATTCCGACCCACGACATTCTGTGCGCTGGTTTTCCGTGTCAGCCTTTCAGCATCGCTGGCGTTTCAAAAAAATTGAGCCTTGGGAAAAAACATGGTTTTGAGGACAAAGAGCAAGGCAATTTGTTTTTCTCGCTCGCCGAAATTATTGAGATTCGCCAGCCTGCCGTATTTATTCTCGAGAACGTCAAGAATCTTAAAAGCCATGATAAAGGGCGAACTTTCCAAATTATTTACGATACGCTCACGAATGCGCTTGGTTATGATTTGCACACGGCGATTATTGATGCTCAAAGTCTCGTGCCGCAGCACCGCGAGCGCATTTTTCTTATTGGTTTCAGAGAGCCGCGTGATTTTGTTTTTCCAGAATTTCCGAAAGAAGGCCCAAAACTCAATTCCATTTTGGAACGAACGTGCCGGAAAAATACACGCTTACTGACCACCTTTGGAAATATCTGCAAGATTACGCAGCCAAACATCGTGCGGCGGGCAACGGATTTGGATTTGGCTTGGTGAATGGAAATCAAATCGCCCGCACGTTGAGCGCGCGTTATTACAAAGATGGTTCGGAGATTTTGATTTCGCAAGGCACTGGGAAAAATCCTCGCCGTCTTACACCGCGTGAATGCGCAAGACTAATGGGCTATCCAGCGAACTTCAAAATCCCAGTCTCGGACACTCAAGCCTACAAACAATTCGGCAATTCAGTCGTTGTTCCCGTTGTAGAGCGCATTGCAAAAGCCGTTGTAGAGACTCTTAAAAAGCCAGCCGACACAAAAGCAAACCTGACACTTGTATGCCAAGAAAAAGCACAAGCACCGATAATAGTCCGAAACACAAAGCCAGTATTTTATTTGAAAAGCTCAAAGAGAAAATTGGCAGCACGGATGAAATAGGCGATGAAGCGGCAAAACAACTCGCCGCCGAACAAGATTTAACGCCGAAAGAAATTCGCCGTCGCTTCAGTGCGCTAGTTCAACGCACTGAAGCTCTTTGCTATCAAATTTATCTCACACGCCAGAACGAGGCGGGTGAAGTTGTTTTGCGCGATTTTTTTCAAACTGTTGATGACCAACCTGCATTTGAAATTCTTGACCGCTTCTATCTCTCAATCGCTCAATCAAGAAAGACTCGCGCGGGGCAAACTTTTGAAGCAACTATCCGCGGATTATTTCGTCAATGTGGCTACCCGTTTCAAGAGCAGTGCATCGTAAATGGCAAACCGGATTTTCTTATGCCGAGTGAGGCTCACTATTTGCGCTTGGCGACCGACTGTATTATTTTTACGGCAAAGCGAACCATTCGTGAGCGTTGGCGGCAAATTGCAACAGAAGGAACACGCGGAAAAGCTTTGTATCTTGCAACTATTGACCATGCGGTGTCGGCGACACAAGCGGAAGAAATGCGAACCAACAGGATTTATCTCGTCGTGCCACAACAACTCAAACATGATGTCGCTCATTATAAATCTACAGCAAATGTAATTTCATTTGAGGATTTTTTTACAGACCATCTTAATCCGGCGATGGAACGATGGAAACGAGCCCGTGTAATTCCTCGCTGATTGTGGCAGACGTTTTCACTAAATCAAGACGCTCGCAAGTGATGTCTTGCATTCGCGGGTGTGGAAATAAAGACACAGAGATTGCGTTGGCAAAATTATTCAGGGCAAAAAAAATTACTGGCTGGCGGCGGCATCAAAAAATTTTCGGCAAGCCAGATTTCATTTTTCCAAAATTCAAACTCGCAATCTTTGTTGATGGTTGTTTTTGGCACAGTTGTCCGAAGCATGCTACAAAACCGAAAGGCAATGCCGCGTTTTGGCGACAGAAACTTTTTAGAAATAACCAACGTGATTTGCTTGTGACAAAAACATTGAAGCAAAATGGTTGGCGTGTGATTCGGATTTGGGAATGTTCATTGAAACGAAATCCAAAAAGTTGCGTTATGCGGATTCAACGAGTGTTGATTTAATTTTCTCCGCGCTTCTGTGTCTCTGCGCTAAATTATTTTTCCGCGCCGGCCAGAATGGTTTGAAAGTGCGGCGGCTGTTCCTCGGCGGCGACGATGCTGATTTCAATTTTCTTGAATCCGGCGGCTTCGAGCCAGCGGTGCAAATCGCTTTCCGCAAAACCGAGCCAGCGGTCGCCGTAAAGTTCGCGCGCCTTGTCGAAATTGTGCTTGAGCAAATCGAGTAGCAAAATTTGTCCGCGCGGTTTCAAAATTTTGTGCGCGGCGGCAATCGCGTCCGCCGGAATCTCGGCGTGATGCAACGCCTGGCTCAAGATCACGAGGTCAACGCTGTTCGCGTCAATCGGCGGGTTTTGCAGGTTGCCGAGGCGGAACTCCAGATTTTTCAGTCCGTTCTTTTTCGCCTTGGCCGCGCCGAACGCCACGATTTTTTCCGAGTTGTCCACGGCGATGACTTTTTTCGCGCGCCGCGCGAGCAGTTCGCTCAACAAACCTTCGCCCGCGCCCAAATCCGCGACGACGAGCGGCGGCAAAATTCTCAATAACAAATGTCCGAACGCCTGCCACGAGCGGCCCGGCCCGTAAACACGATCGAAACGCCCGGCAATCTGGTTGAAATAAACCTGCGCCTGTTCGCGTCGGCGCGCGAGGACGCGCTTGAGATTGATCTGGTCGTGCGAATGTTCGGGCAATTCCTTCGCGCCGCGGATCGCGAGCTGGATGAATTCGGCGGTCGCGCCGCTGGTTTGCGGATTCAGTTTGTAAAAAGTCCGTTTGCCTTCGCGCCGCGATTGGACGAGGCCGGAATCTTGCAGCAGACCGAGATGCGTCGAGATGCGCGACTGGCCGAGCCGCGTGATTTCCTGAAGCTCGTTGACGGAAAGCTCGTCGCGTTCCAGCAGCGCGACGATGCGCAGGCGCGTGGCGTCGGACAGGGCGCGCAGAGATTTCAGCGTGGCGGACATAAGTTTTTTACAGAAGGAAACGAAGGAAACAAAGGGAAGGCAAAAAAGCCGTTTGCAGAAACTTCGTTTCCTTTGTTTTCTTCTGTGAAATTTTTTTCATTGGTTTGCTCCGGGTAAAATCATCCGGCTGATGCCGTCAGTCAGCTTCAATTCGTGAAAGTTAAAAATCAACCCAATCGGAATATTGAGCAATTTCATGTAACTCAACAATTGGGCTTTGTGGATGGGCAATATTTCTTGGACCGCCTTGAGTTCCAGCAAAAGGCAGTTTTCCACCAGCACATCAAAACGCAAAGGTTCTTCAAAGGTCATTCCTTTATATTCGATCTGGACGAGCTGCTGATTGACACACGCAATGTTCCGGAGAGCCAGTTCCCGCATCAGACATTTTTCGTAAATGCTTTCGATCAAGCCGGCGCCCTTCAACCGATGCACTTCAATGGCCGCGCCGATTGCGTCGTGGCTCAACTGATCTGCTTTTTTGAACAGCGGGTGCATGAAAGATGATTCTTCGTTCTCTTTGTTTTCTTCTGTAAATTATTATTTGACGCGCTTTAAAAAAGATATATCATCTTATCTTGATACGTCAATATGTTGTTAACCGAAAACTAAAATAATCCATGAGCAACCGTTACATCTTTTCATCCGAATCCGTCGGCGAGGGGCATCCCGACAAAGTGGCAGACACAATTTCCGACGCGGTTTTGGACGCGTGCCTCGCGCAGGATAAATTTTCCCGCGTCGCCTGCGAAACGTATGTGAAGTCG
>CAXUBD010000135.1:5407-8126 GCA_964249225.1 uncultured Verrucomicrobiota bacterium
CGCCATCATCGGCGGCGAAATCACGACGAAGGCGAAATTGGATTTTGTGAAGATCGCGCGCGACGCCATCCGCGAAATCGGCTACGTCAACGACGACGACGTGTTTCACGCGGACAAGGTTTTCATCAACGTCATCGTGACGCAGCAATCGCCGGACATCGCGCAGGGCGTGGACGCGCGCAAGGCCAAGGGCAAAAAGACCGCGAAGCAGGGCGCGGGCGACCAGGGCTTGATGTTCGGTTACGCGAGCAACGAAACGCCGGAACTCATGCCCGCGCCGATCATGTTCGCGCATCGTCTCGGCCGCGAACTGACGAAGATTCGCAAGAGCGGCAAAGTTCCGTGGTTGCGGCCTGACGCGAAGTCGCAGGTTTCGGTAGTTTATGAAAATGGCAAACCAGTTTCAATTTCCAACGTCGTCATCTCCACGCAGCACGCGGACAAAATCAATGGGCGCGAAGTGACGCACGGGGAGATTGAAAAGTTTTGCATCGAGAACGTCATCAAAAAAGTTTTGCCGGCGAAAATGCTAACAACGAAAACGGAGTTTCTCATCAATCCGACCGGACGTTTCGTCGTCGGCGGACCGCAGGGCGACACCGGTTTGACCGGCCGCAAAATCATTGTGGACAGCTACGGCGGCATGGGCCGTCACGGCGGCGGCGCGTTCTCCGGCAAAGACCCGACGAAAGTGGATCGCAGCGCGGCTTACATGGGTCGCTGGGTTGCTAAAAATATTGTCGCCGCGAAACTCGCGGAAAAATGTGAAATCCAATTCGCCTACGCCATCGGTTATCCTGATCCGGTGAGCGTCCATGTGGACACATTCGGCACCTCGACGGTAGATAACGCGAAAATCATCGCGGCGGTAAATAAAGTTTTCAGCTTCCAACCCTCCGACATCATTGATCAACTTAACTTGCGTCGCCCCATTTACAGCAAGACGACCAACTACGGTCATTTCGGCAAAAATGACAAAGACCTCACCTGGGAAGCGACAAATAAAATCGAAGCGTTATTGAAAGCGATTTGACAAAAAATTACAAATAAAAATTATGGCAACCATCAAACTTTCTCCGTCGCGCGCGACGAAATTGAAAACTACGGCAAGCAACGGCAAATCTAATTCAACAAAGATTATTGCCGAAGTCAGCGAGACGTTCGCTAAATACGCCGCGCAGACGCCCGACGGCAAAGATTACATCGTTCGTGATTTTTCGCTCGCCGAATGGGGACGCAAGGAAATCGCCGTAGCCGAGCACGAAATGCCCGGCCTGATGTCCGTGCGCGAAAAATATGCGAAGCAGAAACCGCTCAAGGGCGTGCGCATCACCTGCTCATTGCACATGACGATCCAGACGGCGGTGCTCATCGAAACGCTTGTCGCACTCGGCGCGAATGTTCGTTGGGCTTCGTGCAATATTTTTTCCACGCAAGATCACGCGGCGTCCGCAATTGCCGCGACCGGCACGCCCGTGTTCGCATGGAAGGGCGAGACGCTCGAAGAGTATTGGGAACTCACGCTCAAGGCGATTTTGTTTCCCGGCGATCTCGGACCGGAACTCGTCGTTGACGATGGCGGCGACGTGACGTTGCTCATCCACAAAGGCTACGAATTGGAAAATGGTTCCAAGTGGGCTTACGAAAACAAGGGCGACAGCCATGAAGTTTCCGTCGTGAAAACTTTGCTCCGCCGTCTCGCGAAAGAAAAGCCCGGCCTGTGGACGAAAATTGTCAAAGATTGGAAAGGCGTTTCCGAAGAGACGACCACCGGCGTTCATCGCCTTTATCAAATGAAGGAAGCGGGCAAATTGCTCGTGCCCGCGATCAACGTGAACGACTCCGTCACGAAATCGAAATTCGACAATCTTTACGGCTGCCGCGAATCGCTCGCGGACGGCATCAAGCGCGCCACCGACGTGATGCTCGCCGGCAAAGTCGCCGTTGTCTGCGGTTACGGCGATGTCGGCAAAGGCTGCGCGCATTCGCTGCGCGCTTATGGTTCGCGTGTCGTCGTCACGGAAATTGATCCGATCAATGCGCTGCAAGCGGCGATGGAAGGTTTCGAGGTCAACACCGTCGAAAGCACGCTCGGCACCGGCGACATTTACGTCACGACGACTGGTAATTGCGACATCATCACCGCCGCGCACATGCTCGCGATGAAAGACCAGGCCATCGTCTGCAACATCGGCCATTTCGATAATGAAATTCAAGTGGACGCGCTGAAAAAAATCAAAGGTGTGCGCATTGAGAACATCAAGCCGCAATACGATCGCTATCATCTGCCCGGCAACAAGAGCATCTACATGCTCGCCGAAGGCCGTCTCGTGAACCTCGGCTGCGCCACCGGCCATCCGAGCTTCGTGATGAGCAATTCCTTTACGAACCAGACGCTCGCGCAGCTCGACCTCTGGGCGAACAAAGACAAATACGAAAAGTCCGTTTATCGTTTGTCCAAAAAGCTCGACGAGGAAGTCGCGCGCTTGCATTTGGAAAAAATCGGCGTGGTGCTGACCAAACTCACAAAGGCGCAGGCCGAATATCTCAGCGTCCCGGTGGACGGCCCTTACAAGCCGGAGCATTATCGCTATTAAAATCGTAACTCGATTCGGAAGGGTGCCGATAAATGAATTGCTGCGCTCTGCCGAGACGCAGTGATCCGCGTTCATTTCTCTGCAGGTTAAATAAATGTGGCAGAAGATCACCGTCAATGGCC
>CAXUBD010000136.1:0-416 GCA_964249225.1 uncultured Verrucomicrobiota bacterium
AAAGCGCCGCGCACAAAAAACTACGCATACGCGCAGATGCCGATCAGCGCGAAGCTGCCGAAGCACGAATTCAGGATGCGCCAGCCGCCCTTGAACCAATTGCCCGGCACCAGCCGATAATGCAGATCGCCGAAATACCAGAACGCGGATTCGTTGTTCGACACGCGCAAGTCCACGAACGGGATTTCCGCCTGCGCGATGCATTTGTTCGTGTAACGCGTCCAAAGAAAAAACAGCGCCACGATCACCACGCCCGCGCCGCCCAGCATCACCCATGCGCGAACTGAACGGCGATGCCGCACGATCAACAGCAATCCGCACGTCAACGCAGCCGCCATGAAGAACGGCAATTTCGAGACCGCTGCCAGCGCGCCGCTCAACGTCGCCAGCAACCACCAAAGCACGCTCGGGCTTTC
>CAXUBD010000136.1:426-821 GCA_964249225.1 uncultured Verrucomicrobiota bacterium
GCTTCGATGGAAAATCCGTCCGTGCTCGCCATGCCGGCGTAAACGAAGATCAACGGTTGCGCCAAAAAAAACACCAGCGTCCACCACGCGCAACGTTCGCCCAAAAACATTCTGGCGAGATAGAACAGCGGAAACAAACAGGTGAAAAAGCAGAGCAGGGACACGACGTTCGCCCAGCCGTACCACGGCCCGGCGAGCTTGAACGCGAGCGCCACCAGCGCCTGCCACACCGGCAGCTCCTGCGGCGTCGGTGTGCCGGTGGCGTTGAAGCCGACGATCACCGGTTGCGACAGGTCAATTTTGGTCTTGTAGAATTGGATCGCGGCGCCGAGATGCTGGTCGCGATAGATCGGCGTGCCGGCGCGGGCGGCCTTGAGATGATACGCGCAACTGGC